>NZ_LJOQ01000048.1:0-10525 GCF_001672255.1 Anabaena sp. AL09 | reverse complement strand
CAAGGTGTTATGACCTAGATAACGTTTACTCATGTTTTGAGTGGTTTGGTTCACATAAACTACAGATTACTCCGTTTATTTATGCTCTCTTCCGCTAGTATCTCTTGCCATCGCCTGCTGTAGGCTGCGAACATTACCAAAGCCTTGTAATTCAGGCAGTGCTGCAATAGTAGCATTGACAGTGACAATATCTTGATCAATGGTGCGAGCATTATCAGTAGCAAACCAAACATCATTCATAGCGCGGGTACTACCATCTGTACGGGTGTAGTTGCCGACTTGTAAATGTTGATTGCCTTGTGCATCGGTTTGTGTTTGGTTAGTATATCCGGTGTTCAGACTTTTCACACCTGCTTGAGTTAGAGTCAGCAGTTCCCCTGTATCTGCTAAACCATTACTGTTGCTGTCTTTCCATACACGCAATTGGTTATAGGCGGTATCAGAAGCATCTATTTTGCCATCTTTATTATTGTCCAATTCGGCTAAGGCTACAAAACCATTAGCGGCTTTAGTACCATTTTTGAGTAGGGTATTATTTCCGAATAGTTCAGTACCATTGTCTATTTTTCCATTGCCGTTTTTGTCTAATACCAGGAGTCCATCATTTTTACCAACCCAGCCAGTGGTTTCAGCAAATTTATTACCATCGAGATCAAAATGGATTCCCGCAGATTTACTGATTGTGTCAACGCCGTTGCCGTCTAAATCTAGAATGATGGGGCTGGTGATAGTTTGGGCTTGGTTAAAGGATGTTTGGAGGTCGCCTATGAAGTTGCCTAGTGGGTCATAGTTGCCACCAAGGTTGGGGAGTCCAGGGTTGCCCATATCAAGTATAAAATTTCGTATTTTTTCGAGTTGAGATGAGCCATACTCAGTATTCGTCAAAGCACCCAGTCCTCCTAACGCAAAACCTAAAGCAGCAGCCGGAACTGTAACAGTAGCAGAGCCGGCAAGGACACCAACTGCTCCAATAACTGCAATTGCATTGCCAGTAACACTTAAAATATCTCCGGCGGATATAGTTTGTCCATTAGAAGCATCAGTAAGTATTTTACCTACAGTTAAAACTGCTGCTGCTGGTGCTACAGCTATTGTTGCGCCAGGAATTTTAGAAAAATAAGCAGTGATAAGTTGTCCAGTATTGGAAAGTATATTAATTGGACTGGAATCATTTACTAATGAAATACCCGAATCTACAAAGGTAATTATTATTGCGCCAGCTTCTAGTTTTCCACTAACACCCATTTTATTTTCCTCAATTTTCAAGAATTAAAAAATTAAAAGTCGAATTACTTTTTACTTTGCAAAAGCTCTGTAAATTAGAAGTGATATAAATCAAAGGTCATCGCTACTGAGTTAAAGTTGCAATTTGTTTCTTTAATGACTAATTGCGTTAAAATTAGCAACTATTCGGCATTAACCCATAAAACACTTTACAAACAAATTAGTAGCGATCGCTCCTCTTATATCCCTGCCAGTGGTGAGCAGTGATTTTACGCAAATTGCCCCGAATTGGTAATATAAATTTACAAATCAGGAGCAACAGACGGGATATTGAAAATGCGATCGCCCTTTCTAGAGGTAGAATGAGCGATACTATGGGGTTCGAGTTTGCGATAGCGAAGCGCTCCGTAGGAATCGCCTTTTCCAGAGGTAGAATGAGCGATACTATGGGGTTCGAGTTTGCGATAGCGAAGCGCTCCGTAGGAATCGCCTTTTCCAGAAGCAGAATGAGCGATAGAATGTGTCACAACCTGTAACACTTTTTAGTTAAAGACTATATACGCACAAGTTTGACACAAATACTGATAAGTGTCAAGCTCTATATCTATGTGTCAAGTTAGGATATTTTTTTAAATGGACAAAGTATTGCAAAATCTTTCAGATACAGTCCTACTTGTTCTAGGGCTGGGTTAAGGTACAACTCATCAGCAATCAAACCGTTAGCAAGTGTAGATGTCATAAAATTAAACTGCTTTTTGTAAGTAATTCTGCCAAAACGATAATATTAAGTATAAAAAACCTTGACATCTACCAAAAGTTAGATATTTATTTCTTTTCCAAAAAATCTCACCTGAGTAGGATATTTCGGGGTTTTGCCACAATAGGACTTAAAGGACAGGAAACTTTAAATATATATGATGCCTACAACGAGCAAAGTCAATTTAAGCCTATTGATGCTCATGACGGACGAGATTTGAATCTTGACAAGACTACAATTAAAACAGATGTTTAAGGGTAAAGCATGAGCTAAACCCTTATTTAGAGAATTCAACAATTCAGCCATTTTGAGGATCAAAGGGCGAATATAATTAGCCAGGACTATTAATTATGTCAATGTTGCTAATTCTAAAGCCTGTTTAAAATCATCTAAAGAATTAACTGTTACAGCCAGTTTCAGCATTTCATCCAAAATAGATAGATTAGAAATCTGAGCCAGTGATGCTGTAATCTCTAAAGAAACCTCACCTAGTCGAGCCTGTAAAACAGTTGTGATGTTATTACGAGCGTTTTGTAACGCACCAATCTCCTTACCAATCTCTTTACCAATCTCTTTACCAATTTCTTTACCAATCTCCTTACCGCGTTCTATTGCCATTTGTTCTGTAGGACTAATAAAAGGCATTTTTCTTTCCTCCTCAAAACTGTTAATTTTCTTGACTAACTTTTGCTGTAATTGCTCAGGTAATGTCATCATCATGTCAATGATTTTAAAGAGTTTCACGATTTGCTCTTTATTTAATCCTCGCTCATAAAGTCCGCGAATTAATGTCCATTTCCATTGCTCCCGTTCTGATAAATTACCAGTGGTAGCTTTAGTTTTTAAATGTGCCATTACTATGATAGCAAAGGGATTGGTATTAGTTTCTAATTCTTGCCAACGCGATTCATAGTCAAGCAGTTTAGCAATGGGAAATTTAAGACTAACTTCACACCCGCCAATGGCATAACTATAAGTATTAGGTCGCCATTTATTACTTTCATCACCTAAAACAGCTAGACTAACCACAGGTTTGTGATACAGATCAAAGGAACGATAATTATAAACATACATCCGTTCACCAAAATCTACTTCATATTGACTTTGAATTTCAATGTGAATCAATATCCAAATCACTCGTTTATCCAGTAACCAAACTTGATAAAGTTTATCAGCAATACGTTTTTCTGTGGCTGATGAAGCCGTGATTTCCTGTAGTTCTTTATCAAGAGAACGAGGGGTTTGTGTCCAATCAATTAATTGATGGACTTCCGGAAAAAAGAAGATTAAGAAGCTTTCAAAATACTCGTTTAGTGCTTCTTTCCATGATTCATCATAATTGGCAGTGACTTCTTTCATAATCAAATTTTCTGAGGTATTAAGACGCTCATAATCAAGTTTGCAGTTGTAATTTATATAGTTTTAGCACTTCTTCATGTATAAGTTGATTTTGACACAGCAACCGTAAAAAATGGCAAATGTGGGAAATTCAATGAAACAGGAAGTAACCGCCAAAATTATCGGTGTCCAGATGTGTCTAGACCTTGATGATTTTGGGTAAGTTTTATAGAACGGAAATCAATAAAACCATTACTCAACCTAGATTTTCTATTTTTCGACAATTTCTCGAACTCCAAAAAAAATGAGCGAACCGGGAGTTGATAGAAAAGTCCAGCAATTATGTCATAATTTGTAACGTATATTTAAATTCCCCTCTGCGAGACTACGAGCTATGAGTGAACAAGCTGAACAAGCTATGGAAACTCCAGTGTTAGACCGTTATGAGTGTCGCTCTTGCGGTTACGTTTATGAACCTGAGAAGGGAGACGACAAGAGTGATGTCCCCCCAGGAACACTTTTTGCCGAACTACCTACAAATTGGCGTTGTCCAGTTTGTGTAGCTAAGAAAACTGTTTTTGCGAATATTGGACCAGCGGGTACTGCGTCTGGTTTCAAGGAAAACTTAGGTTACGGTTTGGGTGTGAATACCCTGACACCAACTCAAAAGAACATTTTGATTTTTGGGGCTTTGGCTCTTGGCTTCTTGTTTTTTATTAGTCTTTACGGACTAGATTAAAAACCGCTATCTTTATTTACCGCAATTCGGCGAAAATCTCATTAAACCTGCACTGGAAACCCTCAGTAATACTGATGCAATCAATTTTGAAAAAGTGGCAAAGTTTTGTTGCCGCGTTAATAGTAGTTATCGCCTGTATAGGGTGTAGTAGTGTTCCTTCTATAAGCAACAATCCTTGGCAGGTGATTAATGTCCCGACAAAGTCGAAGTTGTTAGATATTAGCTTTGCCAATAACTCTCAGCATGGTTACTTGGTGGGTGGTAATGCCACTCTTTTAGAAACTAAAGATGGTGGTGATACTTGGCAACCGCTAAAATTAGAGTTGGATGATCCCAGATATCGTTTTAACTCCGTTAGTTTTTCTGGTCAGGAAGGTTGGATTGCTGGAGAACCTTCTTTATTGCTCCATACTACTGATGAGGGTAAGTCTTGGTCACGGATTGCTTTAAGCGAAAAGTTACCTGGCAGCCCCATTGCCATTACAGCAATAGGTCAGAATACAGCGGAAATGGCTACCGACATCGGAGCGATTTATCAAACCACAGATGGTGGTCAAAATTGGAAAGCTAATTTAGACGCGGCCGTTGGTGTGGTGCGGACTCTGGAGCGATCGCCTGATGGTAAGTATATCGCTGTTTCTGCTAAAGGCAGTTTTTACTCCACTTGGGAACCTGGACAAAATGCTTGGCAACCCCATAACCGCAATAGTTCCCGTCGCTTAGAAAATATGGGTTTTACTAACGATGGACAATTGTGGTTGTTAGCACGAGGTGGCCAAGTTCAGTTTAGTGATCCTACTAAACCGGAAGAGTGGTTAGAGGTAGAATATCCAGAGTTATCCACGAGTTGGGGTTTACTCGATTTAGCTTATCGCACACCCGATGAAATTTGGATCGGTGGTGGTAGCGGTAATTTACTTCGCAGCACCGATGGTGGTAAAACTTGGGAAAAAGACCGTGATGTGGAGACAGTTGCAGCTAATCTTTACAAAATTGTATTTTTTAGCCCCGATCAAGGCTTTATAATTGGCGATCGCGGTGTTTTACTGAAATATAACCCCAAAACAGCAGATCCAGCAGATCCAGCGGCGTAATTACACCCAATAATGGATGTGTTCACCAGAAGAAAGTTGTAAGTTGTAACTCTGTCTAAACTTTGTAGGATAATAAACTCAATAATAGTTTTTGATAAGGGAGTGAAATAAATGGCAGGTACCACTGGAGAACGTCCGTTTTCTGACATTGTTACCAGTATTCGTTACTGGGTAATTCACAGCATCACCATTCCCGCATTATTCGTTGCAGGTTGGTTATTTGTCAGCACTGGTCTGGCTTATGATGTATTCGGCACACCTCGTCCTAATGAGTATTTTACTCAAGTCCGTCAAGAAGTGCCAATTGTCAGCAATCGTTTTGAAGCAAAAAAACAAGTAGAAACCTTTATTGGAAAATAATTTGAGATCATGACTAGCGGTAATAACATCAATCAACCAGTTACCTATCCCATTTTTACAGTTAGATGGATCGCGGTGCATACCTTAGCTGTCCCTACTGTCTTCTTTTTGGGCGCGATCGCCTCAATGCAGTTTATTCAACGCTAGGAGTTAATCATGGAAAGAACGCCTAATCCTAATCAACAACCGGTTGAATTAAACCGTACCTCTCTTTACCTGGGACTACTATTAGTCTTCGTTCTCGGAATTCTATTTTCCAGTTACTTCTTTAACTAACTGGACTTTTTCACGTCAGTTGCTAGTTAGGTGATAGGTAATAGGTAATAGGTAATAGGTAACAAGTTACAGAAAGAATATTCTCAACTGACAACCGACAACCGACAACCGACAACCGACAACCGACAACTGACAACTGACAAAAGCATTTGGAGAACTATTTTTGGCAATGACCGATAATTTATCTTCCAAATGCTTCGCCCCTACTGACAACTGACAACTGACAACTGACAATTTTTGTAAGTGAGGAAAAAACTGTGTCTGGAAGTGGAAGAATTCCCCTGTGGGTCGTCGCTACGATTGCAGGTTTAGGTGTAATTACTGTTGTAGGTATTTTCTTTTATGGATCTTACTCAGGAATTGGTTCTTCAATGTAATGCTATAGCAGGGAACAGGGAACAGGGAACAGGGAACAGGGAATAGGAAGTTTGAAAGTCTTTTGTAAGATGACTTTTTTAACCAATCTCTGTCCTAACCTACCTGGTAACTACTATTCTGGAAGAAGATAGCAATTAGAAATACAAAAAACTGGATTTTTGCTTGATTATCATTTTTGAACTTCTTCTGCAAAAACCGCCTATCTCATGGATTTAGGCGGTTTTGTTTGTTTTCAAATAGATAATTGGTGACAAAATTAAGTAACCAATTACCCATACCCTAATTAAGCAATATCTTCGCGTTCAATGTATGAAAACAAA
This sequence comes from Anabaena sp. AL09, assembly GCF_001672255.1. Taxonomy (NCBI): domain Bacteria; kingdom Bacillati; phylum Cyanobacteriota; class Cyanophyceae; order Nostocales; family Nostocaceae; genus Anabaena; species Anabaena sp. AL09. The sequence continues at coordinate 4,039 of NZ_LJOQ01000048.1, read as the reverse complement.
AACGCGAAAATAACTGCTGGTAAAACCAAGCCAGTTAGGGGAACGAAAACAGAAGGCAAAAAGGAGGAATAAGCCAAAATAGTAGGCAAAAATGAACTTGACATAGAATTAAAGTCCTGTAAAGTCTTACTACAATTCAAATTGAGCTTACTGCAAAATCCTCCCTTATTTGCTAAATTATCAAGATTTTTAACACACCTGTTTACATTCCCAACATTTCATCCATTTCTATCGTGGGTAAATTAGGGGGAATTACTGTCTTGATGATAGTGAATTTGTCACTTTCCTGCTGAGTAGTTTGATGGAGAGCGATCGCTGATAAACGGATTTCTAAGCAGCCAAAAGGAATTTTTAGGTAAATTGCTGTTTCCCCTTCTCCCCAGGCATTAGAACGCAAATCTGGCAGGATATGTGGTCTATCTAGTAGACTCCGGGTTTGATAATCTTCAACCCATAACTTGACCACTACCGAAGATGAAACTTCAGGTAATTTTACACGCACCATTACAGATGTGCCAGCGACAAGTTCACCCTCTGATAAATACAATTGGGGAGTTGGTAAAGACTCCATCATCACACCAGAGAAATCTGCCGCAGTTTCATTCTCCGGTAGGGGGGAATAATGATGATCTGCTATAGCTTCATCACTCCAGCTATCCGCATCCCGTTCCATAACCAAATCATCTATAACTATTTCTTGTGATAACCATCCAGGCTGGGTTGGTATTGGATTCAGTATATTGACTGTTTCCGGTTTATTAATTTCTAAAGGAATATTGTCAGCAATGGGATCTTCCTGAATTTCTTTTTCCCTACTTAACAGCACTTCCACATCTACAGTTTGAGTTTCTTCCCCAAGATCATTGTCTGAGGATTCTTGAAAAACTGCTTCAGTCAATAAGTATCCTTGACTGTCTATCCATTGTTGCAAAAGAGAGGAATTTTCTTGAGTATCCACCAAATCTAGTTCTTCACTCTGGATAATTACAGAATTTTCCTGAGAATCCACCAAATCTAATTCTTCACTCTGGATAATTACAGAATTTTCCTGAGAATCCACCAAATCTAATTCTTCACTTTTAATCACCCCCGCCACAATCTCTGCTATTAATTCTGCATAGGATGTATCATCAATCATAGACTGATCGGACTGCGGAAGATTATCTACTGGTAATTCTGGTATTTTTGCTGGTAAAGTCACTATAGTCGGTAGCTGTGGGGATTTCTGCAAAGTTGCTAATTTTTCAATATTTAACTGATCATTGGCTGTTTCCCCTGGAACAGGCTTAACTTTTAATCGTTTCAAGTAGGGAAAAATAGTATTAACTGGTTTAATTACCAACTTTTTCAAATCAATTGGGTGAATAGCCAGGGTTTTTGTGAGGGAATCTGTTTCCGAATCAGTATTAATCTCACGTGTGGGATTGTGAGGTAAATTTGGCAACTGTGGTGAAAGAACTTGCCAGGATATCAGGGGTTTAATTTGGGGTGGTAAAGGTTGGTTTGGGGAGGGCTTTAAAATGTGAAACTGTGCTAAATTGGGAGTTTTAGCCACATTGAAAAGTTCTAACCGAATCTTGACAGAGGGCTTGGGCTTAACTGGTGGATTAGTTTCTGGTAAAGAGTTACGGTAATCCGACAGAGAAGTTTGTAGTGCTAGTAAATCAGTGACATCGGCTGTAATCGTGAAAGTATGGTTAGCTAAAAGTATGACTTCACCAACATTAGCTAATGCACCATATAAATTAATATCTGCTAAAAGCAACTTAGATTCACAATCAAGGGGAATATCAATCAGGGTACTAAAGCTAAAAGGTAAGACTTGATCTGTTAATGGCTGATCTATGTGGTTAAGGATTCTTGATTCTGAAGGCGATCGCAGGGCAATTTCTAGCCGTAGCTGACTCACACCATTCATAGAAAATCTCTCATCTTCCAGATTCTCTATTTCATTGACTTCCACATCGCCATGAATGATAAAATTCTCTCCCCAACGAGCAACATAAGTATCTTGATCTAAACTCAAATTCAGTGCTAAAGGTGGCGGTAAAGTAGGAGCATTCTCAATAGTCTCCTCATCCAGCAAAGGTTCATCTTGAGGTAAGGCTAAATCTAATAAGTTTTGTAAAATCTGCTCAGTTGTTTCCCCCTGAAACCAGACTGGAGTTCCATGATTCATAACTATACTGACTTGAGTATCAGCATTTGAAGCCAGATCAGATTCCTCAGCCAGTTGAGTTAGAGACTGGGGACTAGGTTCTGGGGGTGATACTTGGATAAGGAGAGTATGTTGCCAGGATTTACCGAGCATCTCTAACATAATATCTCCAGAGCATCGTAACTCCCAAATCCCTGGTTTAAAGTTGGTAAAAGGAATTACCGCCATCAATCCTTCACTATTAGTCCGACGCGATCGCTTGAGGATTCGCCGTTTCGGTGGAACCTCCTGGGTTGATATGTAAGTCACTCGCACATCAACATCCATATTATTCAGATAAGAACGAGCCAAAACTCGGTAATTATCCGCTAAAATATTTAAATTTGGCGACTCCAAAGTCCGCCAATTGTGGTCTCCCTGTTTCTGTATCAGAAATTGCCAGTTTTCCATTATAAATAACGCCTAAACCTAAGAGCAGCCAATTAATATTTTGCATTAACTTGCTTGTCAGTTTAACCCAGCCATCTGCTATTAACCTAAGTTTAGTCGTCAGTTGTTAGTTGTTAGTTGTTAGTTGTTAGTTGTTAGTTGTTAGTTGTTAGCTAACCAGCAACTTACCTTCTTGAATTTTATCCACATTCATAGCGGTTTTGATAATAAGCCACTATCTGCTTACACCTTGACCGACTTTCCTCATCAGCGGCTGCTGTCCATGAAATCCATAACCCAGAAATTTGACTTTGGTTGTAATCAAACTCTGAGGATGTTTGCGGTATTAATCCCACTTCTACCCCCACCACCTGCCGGAGATGCGCTGCTATTTCCCGATATACAGCCAAGGGTAAACCAGCAAACTCTATTTTCTCTTGTGTCACCATATCTATTCTTTGCTCCTACGAGATTTTCAAGCTTGCTTAATCACAGAAATACCATTACCCACAGAAGCTGTAGTCGCTGGTTTAGATGTTTTAGAAGGTTGTTCCCCTACTTGTTTAGCAACTTCAATACCGTACTGTTCCAAAATTACGGTAGGATTAGCACCTTGGCTCATTTCAATCCGTTTTACTAACACCCCATTCACCAGCCTTTGACCTGGTTTTACATATCTACTAGTTGGCTCATCCGGTACTTTCACAATTGCTTGAGGTACTTTACCAATTAAGATTACACCACTCACAATCACTGCTCTAGCGGTTTCCGGCTGTCGTGCTACTGGTAACACAGTTTTGAGTTTAGGAGAGGGGAGAGATCCCGCTAAAACAGTGGGTAAAACTGGTTTTATAGCTATCTGTGGGGATTTTTTGGGTAATGAAATTGCCAGTTTAGTTGCTATTGTCTTGATTGGTTTCGGTGGAATTAATTTAGGCTGAGTTACTGTAGGTAAAGGGGGTAATTTAGGAACTGCAATTTTTTCACCTGGTAGCTTAGTAGTTGTAGAACCTATCTTCTCGACAATTTGCCCAAAGGGGTCTGTTCGTCCTTTCTGTACCACACCCAACCGCTCTGTGCCATTTGTCGGTTGAATCAAACTAGCAACTGACCCAGAACTCACTGGTGGTTTGGTAGATATCAGAGGATTATTAAAAGGTTGAGCCAAAGACGGTCGCTGTGTCGTTTGCGGCGCAGTTGCTTGAAGACTAGGAGTTGGCGCAGGACTGGCAGTATTAGTAGCTGTTGGCGGTTCACCCACCGTACAGCCAGTCAGTGCCAAGGTTGCTAAAATAGCTGTGGCTGTAATATGTGAATTTTTGCTCATTAGACATCTCCAAAACTATAGAAAAGTTTGTTTATACCGTTCTATAAAACTTACCCAAAATTACCAAAGTCTAGACACATCTGGACAGCGATAACCTTAGTGTTTACTTCCTGCTTCATCACGGT
>NZ_LJOQ01000047.1:0-18047 GCF_001672255.1 Anabaena sp. AL09 | reverse complement strand
GGATACCACCTTCACTAACTCAGTTGGTGATGTTATACTAGATATTCACGATATCTCAGATGTCGGGGAATGTCTCGGTTAAAAGTATCAGAATGTAAATGATCACAACTAAACCCAGGGTTGAAGATAGTTTTGGGATGACATTAGCACCATTGTCTGTGGAAGAAATCTACAGTCAGGCAGATAATCCTGCTAATGGTGCGGTGGTAGTAATGAGTGGTATGGTTCGTAATCAAACTGATGGTAAGTCTGTGGTAGCTTTGGAATATCAAGCTTATGAACCAATGGCTTTGCAGATATTTTATCAAATTGCTGATGATATTCGGCATCAATGGCCTGAGGTGAGTCGAGTGGTGATATATCATCGCATTGGTAGATTGTCTGTTGGGGAAATTAGTGTGATTGTGGCTATCGGTTGTCCTCATCGTGGTGAGGCTTTTGCCGCTTGTGAGTATGCTATTAATACATTAAAACACAATGCGCCGATTTGGAAAAAGGAACACTATAGCTTGCTGGGTGAAGATGGTTCTCCAATAGCAGAGTCTAGTTGGGTATCTATTAAAGATTGTAAACACTGAGAAACCAAGAAAAATACATTGGTTATTGATTGTAATATAGGTTGGGTTGTTCGCGTCAACGTTGCGAAGCAATGGAACTAAACCCCATATTAACCATAAGATACCAATAAATGGTGTTGGGTTTCCTTGGGTCAACCCAACCTACTAATACTACTTAACAGGGATAGAATCAACATCCACAGTTTCGCCAGCCGCAGGGGCATGATTAGCCGGATTGCTGGTACTATTTTCTACAGTTCCTTTTTTGGCCTTCCAACCATCAAGAACTAAGGAAGAAACTTCGGAAACGAATAAACTTAACAATAAAACATCATCAATTTGGCCAATAATAGGAATAAAATCTGGAGAAATATCTAAAGGACTAATTAAATAGGCTACCGTGCCGATAATTATCCACCAACGGTATTTAGGATTGCGTAGAGTGTTCCGATACCATGTGTACAGGGATTGAATTGAGAAGTTCATGTTCTTAACCTCCAGTGATTTTTTTATTTTGGCAAATAATCCTCTAAACTCCCGGTGGGAATAACCGTCATATTGTGTATAGAAGATGTTACTCCTGAGTAATTAGTTAGAAAAGTTTGTGAGTAATGCAAAACTCTCTAAAATGAAAATGCTTTGACTATTAGGAATGGAGAGAGGAAACCCACACAGTGGATATTTTAGATTTATTTAAGAAAGGCGGGCCCTCCATGTGGCCTTTGCTAGTTTTATCAGTCCTATCAGTAAGTGTGATTTTTGAACGGCTGTGGTTCTGGTTACGGATTCTTGCTCAGGAAAAAGAAATAGTCAATCGGGTTCTGGATGCTGCTGGTGAGGATTGGGGCATCGCTGAAGCAATAGCTGAACAAGCCAAAAATCAGCCCATTGGCAGATTTTTATACGCACCTTTAAGCTTACAAAAAAGTGATCCAGAAACCTTTAGATTAGCCCTAGAATCCACCGCAGCGGACGAAATAGCCGGAATGCGCCGGGGTGAAAAACTTTTAGAAGCGGTGATTGCCCTTTCGCCACTGTTAGGATTATTGGGTACAGTTCTGGGTTTGATTCGTTCTTTAGGTGCAATTCGCATTGGTGATTTGGGAACTGAATCTACAGCCGGTGTCACCACGGGGATTGGGGAATCGTTAATTAGTACAGCAGCGGGATTAATAGTAGCGATCGCCAGCTTAGTATTTTACCGCCTATTTCAGAGTTTTGTTGTTAACCAAGTTAAAATTTTCAACAAAGCTGGTAATGAAATGGAACTGCTTTACCGTCAATATCCTCCCGAACCTAAAACAATTAACACAGAAAGATTCTCAAAACGTACCTCTAAAAATTTCGATTCATCTTCTCAGTTAGAATCAAAAACATTTATCCAAGAACCGGAAAATGAGCCAGATGATACAGATAATTACAGTTTAAACCTTGGAAATTCAGCAAATTTACCAGATGACAAGGTTGATAATGCCAATTTGAAATCTGGAGAAAAACAAGAAGATGAAAGTTAAGCTAGATACTCCCAGTGAAGACGTTCAGATTCAAATTATCCCCTTAATTGATGTTGTTTTTTGTATTCTGACATTCTTTCTCTTAGCAGCTTTACAATTTACTCGTCAACAAGCAATTAATGTTGACTTACCCAAAGCTAGTACAGGGGAAAATTCTGCGGCTAATTCCCAAATTAAAAGCAAAATATTACCTGTAACAATTGATGCTATTGGATTGACTTACATCGAAAAAGAACCTGTGAAACAGGAAGAATTAGAAGCACGTTTAAAACAATATATCCAAGCCAATCCAGATGGAATTTTAGTATTGAATGCGTCGCGGACAGCTACTTATAACGACGTGATTCAAACATTGGATTTGCTGAGAAAAGTAGGAGGAAATCGTGTATCTTTGGGAATTATCCCCGGTTCATCTCAACCACTGACAAATTCACCCAATTTCCCAACTCCTCCCATACCTAATAATCCCACCACCCCAGGAATTAACTCACCTGACAATTTGAGGTCTTTACCACCGGTTAACCCAAATCCCCTTCCCACAGCCGGGAACGGAATTAACCCTGGTACTTTACCTCAAGCACCTGTAACACCAGAAACAAATAATGCTTCTCCTCAAAATTAAAACCATTTTGTGAGAAATTTTGGATATTTCTTCCCCATATTTTCCTCAATAATTAGGAATTTATGGGGATATTTTTAGATAAATTTAAATAAGTGCATTTAGGAGAAAAAACCATGAAAGTGATATTAATGACAGCAGCGGGTAAACCGGAAGTTTTAGAATTACAAGAAGTTCCCCAACCCATACCCACAAATAAAGAAATTTTAGTCAGAATTTTAGCGGCTGGTGTTAATCCCATTGACACAAAATTACGTCAACGGGGGACATTTTACCCTGAACAAATGCCAGCTATCTTAGGATGTGATGGTGCAGGTATAGTGGAAGCTGTGGGTAATGATGTCCAAAAATTTGGCGTTGGTGACGAAGTATATTTTTGCTATGGTGGTTTGGGTGCAAAATCTGGAAATTATGCAGAATATACCATTGTTGATGAAAGATTTGTAGCCTTTAAACCCAAATCGGTTTCTTTCACCGCAGCAGCAGCAGCACCTCTGGTTTTAATCACTGCTTGGGAAGCTTTATATGAACGGGGAAGACTTGAACCAGGAGAAAAGGTATTAGTTCATGCTGGTGCAGGTGGTGTTGGTCATGTGGCTATTCAATTGGCTAAACTCAAAGGTGCAGAGGTAGCGACTACGGTTGGTTCTCTAGAAAAGGCTAATTTTGTCACTCAACTTGGTGCGGATAAAATCATTTTTTACAAGGAAACTGATTTTGTCGCATCTGTATTAGAGTGGACTAATGGTGAAGGTGTAGATTTAGTTTTTGATACTGTTGGTGGTGATACTTTTGAAAAATCTTTTCCCGCAGTGCGACTTTATGGGGATATTGTGACTATTCTTGAACCGAAAGCTAACACTGTTTGGAAAGTTGCTAGAAATAGAAATATCCGCATTGGTTTAGAATTAATGTTAACACCGATGTTGTTAGGAAATGTGGAAGCGTTAATACATCATGGAGATATTTTACAAGAATGTGCTAATTGGATAGATGAAGGGAAGTTAAAAATTGAAGTTAGTCAGACGTTCCCTTTAGCGTCAGCAGCAAAAGCACACGCTTTAGTGGAAACTGGTTCTGTGCTGGGTAAGGTTGTTTTATTGAATTAATCATTAAGTAGGAAATTTGTTGAGATTGTTTTGTCACTTCAGTTATTTACAAAGATGGGATTTTTCTCAACTTTGGCAAATAAAAAACACCGTTAAAAAAATAAACTTATTATCTGCGAAATTAGGAAAAATCATCATATCTAATTCCGCAGTAATATTGTTTATTTGTATATTTGCTATATTTTTATTTCCTATTCCTACTTTTGCAGTCCCAAATGAACCCATAACTTTAACTTGGGAATTATTACAAGAACGAGTTAAAACACCAATTTTGCGAGATGGTAATTTAACTGTAGATTTAAGGAAAATGGTAATTGATTTACGTCCAGAAAATGATATTTTCCGGGATGATTTTTACCAATTACTCAGAAAAGAATTACAAAAAACTGGTGCGACGGCTTTGGGTTTAGATTTGAGTAATTCTGTAATTGAAGGTGATTTTTATGGGAGTGATTTGGGTTTAAGAACTCCTGTTTATGCTCAAGGTATAGCCCAAATTTTCACACCTATGGAACGGGAACAGTTAGAAAGTTTACGTTCTGTATGTTTGCAATCTTTAACAAGGGCTTTTCCTAATTCTAAAGATTGTAAATCTTTGTTGAATAATCAGTCAAATAATTCTAGTAGTATTTCTGTGTTTCGTGGGGCTTTAATCATGGTAGAAAGTCGTTTTAATGGTGAGGTAAAATTTCCGAATACGTTCTTTCTGCAATCTGTAAATGTTCAAGGGGCAAATTTTTTAAAACCTACTAATTGGGAGGAATCAAGATTTAGTAGAACTGTGAGTTTTAATGGGGCTATTTTTCACGCTCTTAGTAGTTTTCAAGGTAGCATTTTCTTTGATAAAGCTAATTTTCAAAATATCAAATTTCTAGATGCTGCTAATTTCCAAGGTGATGTATTTTGTGATGATGCAAAATTTAATCAAGGAAAATTTCAACAAATAGTTAGGTTTAATAGTAGTTATTGGCAAAAAAATGCTGATTTTTCTAGTGTGATTTTTAATAATCAAGTAAATTTTAATAGAGCTAATTTTCATCAATTTCTATTCATGAAAGATGCTATTTTTAAACAAGGACTAATTTTTCGAGAATCTGAGTTTAATCAATCTGTGGATTTGCAAAGTGCAAGTATTCTTAATCAAGCTGATTTTAGTGATGTTAACTTTGCGGAAACAGCATTTTTAAATGTTTCTGATTTGGTGTTTAATTCTAATCAAGCGAAAATTTTAGGTAATGTTGGAGAAATTGGCAAAAAGTTGATTGTCCCCACTTTACGCGGTAATCAAAATATTTTGCGGAATTTAAGTCAAAATTTCCGGTTACAACAGCAGGTTAGTGATGCAAATCAGTTAGAATATACAAAACAACGGTTAAGGTTAATTGAATTAAGTCATCAGTTGATAGCTATTAATATTAATACTGCTGCTGTGAATAGGTTGATAAATTTAGGTTTTTCCGCAACCCAAGCGGCTGAAATTCATCAATATCGTCAAATCAAACATTTTCGGAATATTAGCGAGTTACTAGTTTTAGCAGATGTGGATTTAGAAATATATAATCAGTTAAGTGATAGAATTATTGCCACTGAACCTCTGGTTTTTAGTGGGTGGGTAGTTAGATCTTTAAGTTGGTTGTTATTGAGTTTATTATTGTTGTTAAGTGGTTATGGGACAAACTTTTGGTTAGTATTTGGTGTGGGTGGTGTAGTTATTTCCTGTTTTGGTGTATTATTTTGGTTAGTTGATCGCTATCGTCGTTTGTCTCCTGTAGCAATTGTTCCTAGATATTATGAAACTGTTTGCATATTATTGAGTTTTATTTGTTTAATATCTGGTAGTTTATTAGCAATTTTTCGGAATTCTGGGAATCCTTGGTTAACTCTACTGTGTTTATTTTTCATTATTTTTCCCTTACCTGGAATTTTATTATGGCGACTTTATCAACAAGGACGTTATCATGATTTAATGGATATTTCCTATTTTCGAGAAGATGGAACATTAAGACAATTGAGATTATTAATTGGGAGATTACCAGTTATTCCTAGAAATCCTAGTTTCCGGGAAAGATATATGCCGCTATTATGGGATAAACGTTGGAATTGGCTGAATTATTATGATTTTAGTTTGAATAATTTGGTGAGATTAGGATTTAATGATATCCGTTTACGTGATGAACATTTACCAGGAATTATCTCTACTCTGGCTTGGTATCAATGGAGTTTAGGGTTACTTTATATTATTCTCGCTGGTTGGACTCTCTCGCGGACAATTCCCGGCTTGAATTTATTGATTTATCTCAAATAGATTGAAAATTTTTCAACTTTTATAAAAACAAGAACTTTATTTTTTACCGAATATTCTTGTACAATATACAGACGGTAAAATTACTTATTAGTCCCATTCATCACAAGGTTGATAATTTATGACAGTAGCTAAAATCGGCATCATTGGTGGAAGCGGTCTATATAAAATGGAAGCACTGAAAGATGTGGAGGAAATAGAAATTTCTACCCCTTTTGGTTCACCGTCAGATGCGATTATTCTCGGAACTTTAGAGGAAACACGAGTGGCATTTTTAGCGCGTCATGGTCGTAATCATACGTTGTTACCTTCGGAGTTGCCATTTCGGGCTAATATTTACGCTATGAAGCAATTGGGGGTAGAATACCTGATTTCTGCTAGTGCTGTGGGTTCTTTGAAGGCTGAAGCTAAACCCCTAGATATGGTAATTCCCGATCAATTTATTGACCGAACCAAGAATCGCATTTCTACCTTCTTTGGTGAGGGAATTGTGGCGCATATTGCTTTTGGTGAGCCGATTTGCCATAATTTGGCGGGGGTTTTGGCTGAAGCGATCGCTTCTTTAAGTTTACCAGATGTCACATTACATGATGGTGGTACTTACGTATGTATGGAGGGACCGGCTTTTTCTACTCAGGCTGAATCTCATCTCTATCGGAGTTGGGATGCTACAGTCATCGGGATGACAAATTTACCCGAAGCGAAGTTAGCACGGGAAGCGGAAATCGCTTATGCAACCTTGGCGCTGGTGACGGATTATGATTGTTGGCATCCTGATCATGATAGTGTAACGGTGGAAATGGTAATTGGGAATTTACATAAAAATGCAGCAAATGCACAAAAGGTAATTCAAGAAACTGTGAAGCGGTTGAGTGCAAATCCTCCTGCTAGTGAGGCGCATTCGGCTTTGAAATATGCGATTTTGACGAATTTGGAGAAAGCACCAGCAGCAACTAAGGAGAAGTTGGCTTTGTTGTTAGAGAAGTATTTGTAAGGGAATAGGGAATGAGAACTGACTGACTAAATCGGTCTATTCTCTCGCCCATGATAGATGCGTAAAATAATCACATCATCTTCGAGAATAGCGTAGTGAATAATATAGCCGTATTTACCAAAAGAAACTAAAAGTTTTCGTAATCCTGCTACGTCATCTACAATCGCGCCTCGATGTGGATTTTGCTGTAGAGTATCGCTAGAAGAGATTATTGTTTGTACTGCGCGTGCTGCTGCGTTAACATCATTAAGTGCGATAAAATCGTAATGACGATTTAAGTCGTTAATTGCACTTTCTGTCCAAACTATCTGAGACATCAGCGTTCTTGATTAATTCCTAAGCTATTTACCCATTCCCGCACTCGTTCATGTTCCACTCCTGAACCCGTGCGACGGTAGGCTTCTAGCGCAGATTTACTTTGCTGAATCATGTCGGCTTCAGTGAGAGGTTGAAAATTTAGTTCTGCATCTATTTCGCCATACTCAAGTGATTCTTCTGTGGTTTGAGTAGGTTTATTTGTCAGCAACCGCTCAAAATCTTCTAATTCCCCAGATGTACCAGTTAGCCATGTTAAGAGAAGGGTTTTTACTTGTTCTCCAGGTAATGGTTGAAGATGATCTAGAATTTGTTGTCTAACATTACTCGCTATCATAAGTTTTTGATTTTTGTGGTAGCTTTGCCTTCAATATAACATTTTTGGCGTTGGTGATAGATAGCCATATCATTAATCCCACCAATAAGTAATAACTACAGCATCTCGCTGTTGCCAAAGCGACTCACCTTCCAAACCTGCTTCCAATCTCATTCGTAACTGGCGACTTAGTCGCAAACCATATTCTTCATTATTACCATCAGTAATATCCACTGAATCTGCACGCCACTTTTTACCCAAATCCAAAAGCTGAGACACGATAGTATCTTGGTTTTCTGTCAAAATGTAGAGGGTATCCCCAGGATAAGCTACAAAGTGGATTATACTCGATTCTGGCATCGGGCGATAATTTGCCATTGCCAATAAGGTATCTACCAAACCACCAAAACTTAAACCATGTTCATCTGCTGCAAAAATTGGTTTCGTAAACAGAAAACTTGCCCATAGATGAGAATGTTGGCTAAGATCCCTAACAACCTCCTCCCCATTAAACTCATTAAAGCGACGTTGCCACACCAAAGCTGCAAAAAGTTCCTGGGGACTGTATTCTTGAGCTAGGGTTTGAATATTAGCTAAGTTCAACATAGAGAATTAATAACAGTTTGATTAAGTAGGTTGGCGTTAAAAATTGTCGTTATGGTAAGAGGATGTTTGAAAAGTGGTATTCCGTAATTTTCATCACATTGCTACCCCCCCAGTTCCCTCCCCTTTACAAGGGGAGGGTTAGGGTGGGGTAAAAAATATTTGATACATCAACCATAACTTTTCAAACACCCTCTAAGGGAACAGAAAAGAGGTTTTCAGCCTCCTAATTATAGGAACGGGCGATTTTAAACTATCTTTAGATTTAGGTGAAGTAACCAAAACCCGCATCTATACATTTTCCCCCTTAGAATGGGTGCTTTACAGTGTTTATTTATCAGAAGAAATTGGTTATTGGCATTATATCATTATTGTACAAAATTATCTGCGTTCATCTGCGTTTATCCTCTTCCATCTGCGGTTAATTCTTTATTGTTGTACCTCACTTGAATGGGAATTACTATAAAAGATCCTCAACATTCTAAAAAGTCGAGGATCTTCATGAAAATTAGTCAGAAATGCCAGCATCTCGAAGGCGTTTTTCTAACTCTTCCAAACGTTTTAAGGCAGTTTCTTTAGCAAGTCGTTCTTGTTGCACTAACTCAGAACCCCAAAGTAGCAAATTACCATCTTGATCCCACCAGCGTAACCAGTAACCTTGACGGTTTTCGCGTTTTCCTTGCCAAACACCAATAAATAATTCCATTTCAGTTAACCAGTAACGGTTATTTTCATCTGAGAAACGCAATTTATAGTGTCCATTTTCATGCAAGTTATATATTTCTAATTCACCGATATCTGGTTGAAAAATAATGTAATTAGGAACTTGTAAAACTTGTTCATAATAAAACCATTTTCCGGGGGGATAGGTGTGTTTATTAGAATATTCACTACCATCGGTATCAGAAAGAAATTCCATGACCACCGCAGGAATTTGTCCCTGTTTGTGGGGGGTGTAACTGCGTTGGATTTGTTCTCTAGGCACTGTAATTTGCGGCACGTAAGCCCAGTCAGGGGCTTTGATGACAAATTTGCCATTAACTGTGGCGCAGATGCCGTAATTGGTGGTAGCAAGGGCAGTTTCTGGAAGTTTGCCAGCGAGTTCTAGGCTTTCTGTGAGTGCTGCTGCTAGACTGGGTTGATTGACATTATCCACAGGTTCATTGTCTAAAACAAAGTCTTCAGGTAAGAGTTCCCAAGTGATATTGGTGGTGGAAGCACTTACAACCATAGGAAACACAAATAAGGGATTAAGTTCTAGTATATAGTTATTCTCAATCAAATGTGAACAGGACAATAATGAAATCCCTACCTCTAAACAACCTGAAAACTAAAGTTCAAACTTGCCCAATTATTCACATCCAAAACATAAGCATCATTGATGTCAGTTGTAACATTACTAGCATTATGTAAATCTTGTAATATGGCTTGGGCAACTTCTAAAGGGTTGACAATGGGACTAATAGCCTGTTGATCTGTGGTAGGATATTTAGCGATCGCTAATGCCGTGAGAGTTTCCTTAAATGGTGCTGTACTCAGAATAATTTGGTGTTCACAAAAAGTATAACGAGTGGGCAGTAACCAGCCAGCTATCGGGTGGTTCTCTGGAATTTTGACAGTTTTACCCGGAGGAATCAGAACTTCCATTAATTGAGGTTTGGTAGGAGGAATATCTGTTTCTGGAAAAACTTCCCAAGGATAAAAAGCAAAGGCATTTTGATTATTATTTAAACCCACCAAAATTAAGTATATCGGGCGATCGCTCAAATTTTCAATTTTATATTGCCAGCGACTACCTACAGGAATTGTCGGCATAGCTATTTCTTCATAGCCAGGTGTTTGCAAAGTGTTATCAATACTTGCAGTCCCCAAAGTATCCCTCACCATAAAAACACGGGGTAAAACGTTGTTAACAATCTCTAAAGTTGCCCTCACAGGTAAACGCGAAGAACCTTTATTTTCTGTCAACTGCCACAACTTTGATGCTAACAGAGTAGAAAATTTTGGTTTTAATCGCTGTACTGCCACCTTCACCGCTTCCCCAACTTCCCCTATCGTATTAATAATCAATTCACCACCCAGGCAAAAAAGACCATAACGGCTGGGGACTTGGGCAACTTTACCAAACACATAATCAGCAGTTTCTTCTACAGTAGCAATATTAGCAATCCGGTTAATTCCTGAAAAAACACTAGTAGCATCTACCCGTTCAATTCTTTCCAAACCCTGATCTAAAGCCACATTAAGATGAATATTTCGAGGTAATACCCGAATAACTTCTTGAACTATTTGCCCAACTTGAGGTAAGTTAGTAATTTCTTTATTTGTAAATTGGGCTTTAGCTATTAACCCACTTCGTGATTTAACAACTAACTCTTCTCCCGTATCCAGAGTTAACCGAGAATTTACGCCATAATTTGTGAGAACTTGAGTAGGTAATCCTCCTAACCATAATTTGACTGTTTTGCCATCATCATCTATGGCTTGAACTACACCAATACTTCTCAATTTATCAATCGGAAAATAATCAACAATTAAAGCATTTTGAGATTTTTTTGGCTCATTTACCAGACTTGGTTGTTGTTTTCCACCTAACTGATACATGGAAGTAGCAACACCAGCAAGAAAAATTGGGATTGTTTTGGCTGGGATAGTTTCCCACAAATATTGAGTTAAAGCATAAGTTAATAATCCCGCAGTCCAATTAGAGAAAAGAAATTCTCCGGCTTGCTGATTTAGTTCTGAAGTCGCATTGATAATCAGAGGATTATTATTAGCTGATTTATGATTTTTCAGTTGTGATAGAAATTCTAATTCTTCTATTTGTAAAGTTGCTGTTGATAATTCTGGACGGGTACGCATTCGTAAACCAGTGGGTTTTAATTCACTAGGATGATAGTAGCTAGTATCTAATATTGCTGTGACTTGATTTGTTGGGAGCGATCGCAATAATAATAACAGAGTTTCTGCCAATAAATAGTTTCTCGAATTTGTCCCCAATAAATTATTTTCATCAACAGGAACTATGGCATTATAGATCCCCGACTTCTTCAAGAAGTCGGGGATCTGCTCATTTCCCAAATTAACACGAGTCCCATAACCAGAAAAATGGAAAATCACCACATCTCCAGATTTGGCTTGCTTACCCAAGTGATCTAAAAAAGCATTTTCAATAAATTTTCTGCTGGCTTGTTCATCAGTTAAAGTCAGAATATCTGACGCTGCAAAGCCACAACGATTAATTAACAATTCTGTTTGCAATTCCACATCAGTTACACAACCACCAAGGGCAGGACTTTGTGGATATTGATTAATTCCTATCAATAATGCCAACTTCCGCTGATTAGGTTGTGCTAAAGCTTGGTAATAGGGATTACCCAAACTCAACCACTCAGTTTCAGCCACTCCCAATGCCGCTAATAAGCCGCTAATTTGTTGTAAAAACCCACGCCGTTTCATAATTAACAGTCAGACTCCAGCCCATTCTCATAGCTTAAAGGCTGAAGTCTGGAGAGTAAAGTTTTTGATCTTAATCTAAACTAATACAGGTGCAATCTGCATAGCCCGTGTTAACTCAGCCGCAACTTCTGGACGAGAAAATTCTGGTGGTGGTAATTCACCCCGACGTAACATTTCCCGCACCTTGGTTCCCGACAGATGAACCCGTTCCTCTGGTTTGCTAGGACTGGTTTTAGTTGTGGCCATTTGTTTGGTGCGCTTGCAATAGAAAG
This sequence comes from Anabaena sp. AL09, assembly GCF_001672255.1. Classification (NCBI taxonomy): domain Bacteria; kingdom Bacillati; phylum Cyanobacteriota; class Cyanophyceae; order Nostocales; family Nostocaceae; genus Anabaena; species Anabaena sp. AL09. The sequence continues at coordinate 5,987 of NZ_LJOQ01000047.1, read as the reverse complement.
CGTGTTCAAACTTCATTGGTACAATTCCCAACTCTTCAGGGGCGAATTCATCAAAGATATATTGAGCGTCATAAGTGCCGTAGTAGTCACCCACACCAGCATGATCACGTCCGACAATAAAATGTGTACAGCCGTAATTTTTCCGCACTAAAGCATGGAAAATGGCTTCTCTAGGCCCAGCATAACGCATGGCTGCCGGGTTAATTGCCAAAATTACTCTATCTACAGGGTAATAATGTTCTAGTAAAATTTCATAACAACGCATCCGCACATCAGCAGCGATGTCATCTTCTTTTGTTGCCCCTACCAATGGGTGCAAAAATAGACCATCAACAGTTTCTAAAGCGCACTTTTGAATATATTCATGGGCGCGGTGGATAGGATTGCGAGTTTGGAAACCCACAATTGTTTTCCAGCCTTTTTCTCGAAACATTTCCCGTGACGCAGCCGGATCAATTTGGTAGCTGGGAAAATGGGGATGAGAGTCCCGTTGTAATAACCAGATATCACCAGCTAAGTTGATAGAACCTTGGTTATATACTACCTGCACCCCAGGATGTTTAGCATCATCAGTGCGATAAACATTTATGGCTTCTTGTTGTTTGTCGTAGGTATACTTTTGGGTCAGTTCCAATACCCCAATAAACTCGCCTCTGGGGTTATCCAGACGCACTAAACCGCCTGCTTGTAGAGGGGCTGCTACTTCTTCGGTTACAGACAGTGTAATGGGAATTGACCAGACAATACCGTTAGCTAACCGCATTTGGGTGACGACTCGGTTATAGTCTGCTTGGTTCATGAAACCAGTTAAAGGACTAAAACCACCAATGGCAATCATTTCTAAATCAGAAACTGCTCGTTCATCAAGTTCCACACGCGGTAAAAAGTCAGCCTTAGAGAGAAATACTTCTCTTTGTGCTGAGGAAGCAACCCGGTTAATTAACTCTCCACCGTGGGCGGCAATGGCATCTGGATGGTAACTCAACGTAATTTTTCCCTAGTTGTTGCAGACTATGTACTAAGTTACCAAATTATTGGTACACATTGTTAAATTTCTGTGAATTTTTTTCCTTTGCCGGTCGGAAAGGGTGAGATTAAGAAAAGATGGTGTATTTTACAACTGCTAATACTAGGATTGATAGGCATTTTACCTGTTATCAGTTGATTTACTCCAGTTAAGTTACTCTAAAACTAAGGCAGTTTCAGCCTGAAAAGTATGGCTACTATATCAATACTATTGACAAAACCCTGAAACCCTATTGATATCGTCACGATTTTATTGGGTTTCAGACATATTTAGGAAAATTGGCAATAGTATTACTATATAAAACCTGTTAGCCAAATGCAGTTATCCTCATCTTTCAGAACCGCTTTTGTTTTTAGGATTAGGTACTACTGCTTTTTTATACGCTTGCTGAGAATGATGTGGTTGTTCAGGATGCCGCAAATTTAATAAGCCTCGTCCTAACATTGGGTTGACATAATGAATACGAATGCTGTTTGGTGTTCTTCCCAGTAGTTCAGCTAATGTTCGGAGTGGTAGGTAATGTTCGGAGCAAAGTTCTAGAATAACCTGCTCTACAATCTGTTTATCAGCACGCCCTTTCTCTCGCACAGGGGCTGCAACATCTTCTAGCCGTTTGTAATGTTCGGAGCTTAATTCATAATGTTCGGAGCTTAATTCATAATGTTCGGAGCTTAATTCATAATGTTCGGAGCTTAATTCATAATGTTCGGAGCTTAAAATAAGTGAAGATAAATCAGGCTGATTTTGGTTTGCTAGAGTGTAGTGTGTTCCACGACCACGACCAGAGCTTTCTAACCAGCCTTTATTTACTAAGCGTTTAAGACATTCACCTATGTCTCTGGGATGCTCTCGACAATAAACTTGAATGTCAGTATTGCCAATATCTCCAAATTGATGAGCTAAAACTAAAATAATGCGGTCTAGTTCTGTAAGTTCACAGTAATTATCACCAACGATTTCTCTTAATTCTTTCTCAATATTTTCAGGAATAAAGCTTACCATTGGTAGTGCAACGGATGTGATCTCTAGCTCTAATTTCTCCGATACCAACGGAAGAAACCATTGTTGCTCATTCCATGCGCGGAGAATCTTTCCAAAACCTGAGCCAGCTTTATCACCTAAGCCAAGCATTTGAAACATTTTTTGCAAGTTGGGGTTACGAGCATCACTAATCCCACCCTCATAAAGTTGCTGAAGAGAAATTCTCAGACGGCCAGGATTGGAAAATAAAAAGCCATTTGTTGATTTAGTGATAATTAAAGGACGACTAGATTGATGATCCGCATGAATTAGAGCGTTGGAAAGTGCTTCTCGGAGGGCTTGATGTACATGAGTTTCTCCGCGTCGAACGGCATCTTGATCTAGTTGAAATGGAACGTTTATCTCATTGACTAGACGACCATAGACGCGATAATAGAAGTTAAAAAGATTAGGTTCCCATTTACCATCGAGTGTTAACCGATAAGTCCAACGGGTTTCCGGGTCATTAGAAAGTCGCTCTTGATAATCAATTTGATAGTGAGGAAGTGCGTCTAGAATACTGCGTTCACGACCAAACATCAATAATCCAGCTAGTGTAAGTCCTTCCTTTTTTGTAATGCGATCGCGTCGCCATCCACCTAATTGTATTAGCAAATTCTGCTCATCGAATGCCAACCAAGGGTGATCTGGTTCTCTGGAACTAAATCTTTGACGAAAAAATTTCAAAGTTTCAGTATCAATATCAGTTAAATCAAAACCTTCTAAAATCTGATTATCTTGAGGTTCATTACCAGCATCCCGTAACATTTGCTGCACTTCTTCTCGTGTACAACGGTAATCTCCTTCAAAATTACGTTTGAAAGTGCCAGTCATGGGATTGTTATTGATGTATACAGGACGCTGTTGACGTATAGCTTTAGGTACTCCGATAATCACTAAACTATGCGCGTTAAGCTCTAAAACTGTCACATCTGAATTTCTACAAATAGGAGTGCTAAGTTTTTGTGGATTATTATGACTATCCCAGAATTTTTTCAATAATACATCTGGATTGGGTACTCCAGATATTGTTAGCTCACCTTTTCCTTCACTCACACCCAGTACAATATGCCCTCCATCTGTATTCGCAAATGCGGATACAGTTTCCCATATATCATTGGGTAAACCACCAGATGCGGATTTGAACTCAATATCTTCGTCTTCTCCCAAGTTGATATGTTGAAGTAATTTTTCTGAATCCATGAACACACCTCTGTTGGTCAACTTTATCCATTATGGCTTAGTTAAATTTACAGTTTTCTGATGTAGTTCATGAAGTTCAAATAATTTTGCAATTAAGCTGTCACGCATCTAGTTTTTGAACCCAATCTGGGCTATAGGCGGGTTTCCACCTCCAAATTATACAATTTAAGTGCGCGACAGCTTAGTTAGGAAAAATTTAACGTACTGAATCATGTGATTTAGTTATTAATCCTCATCCGGGTCTAAATCTTCTTCTGTCAATTCTTGATGAGGGACAGCCGCAATAATGGCATCTATGACTTTACCTACTGGTAGTATCTCAATCCCAATCTCAGGGAATTTTGTCCCTTTAGGAACTATGGCTCTTTTAAATCCTAGTTTCGCGGCTTCTTTTAAGCGTAGTTCCATTTGGGAAACCGACCGCACTTGTCCCCCTAACCCTACTTCCCCAATTAAGACTGTACCAGGATCAACGATTCGATCGCGGAAACTGGCAACTATCGCTACTGCAATTCCTAAGTCTACCGCTGGTTCTTCTACATTTAATCCCCCCGCAGAAGCAACGTAGGAATCTAATTTGGACATAGGTATCCCTACACGCTTTTCTAAGACGGCGAGAATCTGCACTAAGCGATTATAATCTATGCCTGTACCCGCCCGACGAGGAGATGGGTAACTGGTAGGACTGACTAAAGCCTGTAATTCCACAACTATTGGTCTTGTTCCTTCACAAGCCACTACAATAGCCGTACCCGGAGCCGGATCATCACGGTTGCCCAAAAACAGTTCGGAAGGATTATCAACTTCCTTTAATCCTTGGGATACCATTTCAAATATACCAATTTCGTGGGTTGCTCCGAAACGGTTTTTTACAGTTCTTAATAATCTGTGGGAGGCAAAGCGATCGCCTTCAAAATATAATACGGTATCTACTAAATGTTCTAATACTTTGGGACCGGCGATCGCTCCTTCTTTGGTAACATGACCCACAATTAACATCGTAATATCTTCATGTTTTGCCACCTTCATCAAAGCTGCGGTACATTCCCTGACTTGAGCAACTGAACCCGGTGCTGATGTCAAAGCAGGAAAAAACACTGTTTGGATACTATCTATTACCGCTACATTTGGTTTTAGAGAATCTATTTCCCTCAGAATTTCTTCTAAATCCGTTTCTGGCAAAACATACAAATTTGCACCTATACTGTCAGGATCTATCGGTTTTTCCGGATCTTTGTTTTCAGGATCTTCCGTGACTAGCGTAGGTGGTTTTGACATTCCCAAACGAGAAGCACGCAATTTTACCTGTTGTCCAGATTCTTCTCCAGTCACATAGAGAATTCGGTATTTTTGCGCCAATTGGTTAGAAACTTGCAGTAGTAAAGTAGATTTACCGATACCAGGGTCGCCACCAATTAGCACCATCGAACCGGGAACAATTCCACCACCTAAAACTCGATCTAATTCCCCATAACCGGACTCCCAACGAGCAATTTGGCGATCGCTAATTTGGTCAAAAGTCAGAGAAGATCTGGCTTTAGCTGGTTTATTATGAGACTTACTATGACCTCCAGCTTGCCAATTTCCCACTCCAGACCGGCTAGGTATATCCCCGATAAAAGAACTAATATTTTGCTCAACTAAAGAATCGTAAGTGTCACAATTTGAACATTTTCCGAACCATTGAGAGAATTCCGCTGCACAACTACTACAGATATAAATGGTTTTTGGCTTTGCCATGCTTAAATTTTAGTTAATAATCTTAATTTTTCCTTAAATTTTGGAAAAAACGAAAATCTAATAATAGTAATAGTTAGAGCTTTTTCCAAATCAATTCAGGGAATGATATCTTAATATTATGATATTTAAAATTAATCATGAAAAATTTTAGTTAAGGAGCATGACAAAACTTGGAAAGTCATAAAGAAAAAATCCTGGTAGTAGACGACGAAGCCAGCATTCGGCGGATTTTGGAAACACGCCTTTCCATGATTGGCTACGATGTAGTGACAGCAGGAGATGGTGAGGAAGCTTTAGAAATATTTCGCAAAGCTGAACCAGACCTAGTAGTTTTAGATGTAATGATGCCAAAACTCGATGGTTATGGCGTTTGTCAAGAATTACGCAAAGAATCCGATGTCCCCATTATTATGCTCACCGCTTTGGGAGATGTGGCAGATCGCATCACCGGCTTAGAATTGGGTGCGGATGATTATGTCGTTAAACCCTTTTCACCCAAAGAACTAGAAGCACGGATTCGTTCAGTCTTGCGACGGGTGGACAAAACAGGTGCAAATGGTATTCCTAGTTCTGGGGTGATTCATGTCAGCACTATCAAAATTGATACAAATAAGCGTCAAGTTTATAAAGGTGATGAGCGCATTCGCTTAACCGGTATGGAATTTAGCTTATTAGAATTGTTAGTCAGTCGTTCTGGTGAAGCTTTTTCCCGCTCAGAAATTTTGCAGGAAGTATGGGGATATACTCCTGAACGCCATGTAGATACTCGCGTTGTGGATGTACATATCTCTCGTCTACGGGCAAAATTAGAAGATGATCCCAGCAACCCTGAACTAATTATCACCGCTAGAGGTACTGGTTATCTTTTCCAACGCATATTAGAACCAGGGGAAGAGTAGGAAGTTAGGTGAGAGCATAAATAAACGGAGTAATCTGTAGTTTATGTGAACCAAACCACTCAAAACATGAGTAAACGTTATCTAGGTCATAACACCTT
>NZ_LJOQ01000046.1:0-6359 GCF_001672255.1 Anabaena sp. AL09 | reverse complement strand
GTGATTTTTATTTGTCAGAATCAGGATGTTCAGGATTTGAGGATTTGCAGGATGTTATTGGATGATTTTTGGTGGGGAGTTGGTGATTTTTCAGGATGTTATTGAATGATTGTTTTTGAATAATTTAAACCATCTAAAAATTACCATCCTGTTAATCCTTTAATCCTGGTTATCCTGATATGGCTACGCCACGCTTCGCTATCAGACAAATACAACTTTCATCACCAACAAACCATCTAAAAATTACCATCCTGTATATCCTTTAATCCTGTAAATCCTGATTCAGACGATCCAAAAATTACTATATATGCGCGGACAGATTTCCACTCCTAACATAAGTGTAAACCAAAATTTTCGCCTTGTCAAGTCTTGACATGAAGAATAATGGAAAAAGTGAAAATCTCCATCACAAATCAACATCCTGTAAATCCTGATTCAGACGATCCAAAAATTACTATATATGCGCGGACAGATTTCTACTCATAACATAAGTGTAAACCAAAATTTTCGTCTTGTCAAGTCTGGAAGTAAATTAAATTGTCCCTACCTGGGTGAGAAAAGAATTTAGAAAGGGCAAATATCGGATAGGATTCTGGGATATCCTTAGATAGAAAGGATATTGGCGAAATTAAAGTAAAATGAAGCTGGCAGCAAGAGTAAGTCAGGTAACTCCCTCCATCACCTTAGCCATTTCAGAGAAAGCTAAGGCCATGAAAGCCGAGGGGATAGATGTTTGTAGTTTTAGCGCGGGTGAACCGGATTTTGACACGCCAGCGCATATCAAAGTCGCAGCCGCAAAGGCTTTGGATCAAGGTAAAACCAAGTATGGCCCCGGTGCTGGTGAACCAAAATTACGGGAAGCGATCGCCCACAAGCTAAAACATGATAATGGTCTTAATTATAAGGCGGAGAATGTCCTTGTCACCAATGGCGGTAAGCATTCTCTGTATAATTTGATTGTGGCACTGATTGACCCAGGTGATGAGGTAATTATTCCCTCACCCTACTGGTTAAGTTATCCCGAAATGGTGACATTAGTTGGTGGTAAGTCTGTGATCGTGGAAACAGATGCTTCCACTGGCTACAAAATCACCCCAGAACAGCTAAAAAAAGCTATTACCCCAAAAACCAAGTTATTTGTTCTTAACTCCCCTTCTAACCCCACAGGGATGGTATACACGCCAGGGGAAATTAAAGCCTTGGCGCAGGTAATAGTTGATGCAGGTATCTATGTTGTATCTGATGAGATTTACGAGAAGATTCTCTATGATGGTGCAGAACATATCAGCATTGGTTCTTTAGGTGAGGAAATTTTTTCTCGCACCTTAATTAGTAACGGTTTCGCTAAAGGTTACTCAATGACCGGTTGGCGCTTGGGTTATTTAGCTGGACCTGTGGAAATTATCAAAGCCGCTAGTACCATTCAGGGACATAGTACATCAAATGTGTGTACTTTTGCTCAATATGGAGCGATCGCAGCTTTAGAAAGTTCCCAAGACTGTGTAGAGGAAATGCGTCAAGCTTTCGCTAAACGTCGTCAGGTAATGTTTGAAAGACTCAACGCTATTCCTTGTTTGAGTACCGCTAAACCAGACGGTGCATTTTACCTCTTCCCTGATATCAGCAAAACCGGCTTGAAATCCCTGGAATTTTGTGATGCTTTATTAGCAGAACATCAAGTTGCAGTTATTCCCGGTGTTGCTTTCGGCGCTGATAAAAATATTCGTCTTTCCTACGCTACGGATATGACCACAATTGAAAAGGGAATGGATAGATTAGAGAAATTCGTGCGTTCTCGGATTTAGAAATTACAACAAACCCATTTCCTTTAAACCCTGATGAAGTCTTTGTGCTTCTTCAGGGTTGTTTAATTCATGGAGAGAAATGGCATATTCAAAAGCTTCTAAACTACCTTGAACATCGCCAATTTTCAACAGTACAACCCCTAAGTTTTGATAAGCTTCTGCATAATCAGGATTCAAATTAATGGCGTTATTATAGGCATCAATAGCTTCAGCAAATAATCCCATAGCTTTACATACCATCCCTAAATTATAATAACCAGTTACAAAATTAGGATCAATTTTTATGGCTGTTTCATAAGCAATTTTTGCTTCTGAAAAATTCCCCATATTTTTGAATAAATTCCCTAAATTATTATATCCTCCTAATTTTAAAAGCGGATAAATAGGCAATTTTACCGCAGCTTGATAATGAGAAATGGCTGGGGGCAAATTTTTTAAATTTGTATAAGCAATTCCTAAATGGTAATGCAATTCATACAAAATATCATAATTTATATCTTCATCAAAAGCAACTTCAACTTTTTGTGACTGCGAATATTTGAATTTACTTAATGGTTTTTTATCTTGATTAACCTGATTACCAATAATTTGATTTAACCCATGATTCAATAACTCCATACCTTCATTAATCTTCCCCATTTGCATATACAAAGCCCCCAACTTACTACAAACATAAGCATCATCAGGATGATTTGCAAAAAACTCTGCCATTGCGGCTGCGGCTTTAGCCGATTTATTCTGCTCATTAATCACAGCTTTTTGATAACCAGTATGGAGAATTGCTACCCCTGGTAAATAACCGATTTCCCAATTTGCTTCTTTGGCTAAAATTGCCATGACACTATCATCAATTAAAGCATGATAAGGGCGATCAAAATATATATCTGGATGATGACGAAATAATCGAGAAACGAGAGAATAAGGTGATTGTGTTGAACCAACTTCTTGACGCACCAGATTAATAACTAAATATTCTTCTTTGCTAATAGCTGATTTAATTAGGGGGATAATTTCTGATGTCAAACTTTCATCAGCATCTAAAACTAAAATCCAATCACCTGTTACATATTTTAACGCTTCATTTCGAGCCGAACTAAAGTTATTATTCCAGGTAAAATAATGGACTTTAGCCCCAAATTGTTGAGCGATTTGAGTTGTTTTATCAGTTGAACCCGTATCGAGAACTACAATTTCATCAACAAAATCTTTAACACTTCCTAGACATTTTGGTAAGCTAGTTTCTTCATTTCTTACAATCATACAGAGACTGATTTTCATCTGGTAACACTATGGTATTTACAAATTTGGTTTTATTGAACATTATAATAGTCAGAATTCAGATCCCTGACTTCTCTAAGAAGTCAGGGATCTTTAAACTAGTTTAAACAGGATGGAAATAATCATAAATCTCTTGCGCTAATCGTGAACCAATTCCGGGAACTTCAGTTAATTGTGTAGGAGTGGCTTGACGAATATAATCAAGAGAGCGAAAATGCGCTAATAACAACTTTTGCCGATTTTGTCCTAAACCGGGAATTTCATCTAAATGCGATCGCTTGAGTTTATCACTTCTTTGCTGCCGATGAAAACTCACAGCAAATCTATGGGCTTCATCTCGTAATCTTCTTAATAACTGGACTCCTGGCTGTTCTGAGTCCGTTTCTAAAGGTTTTGATGAGTGGGGTAAAAAGATTTCCTCTCGCTTTTTTGCTAAACTGACAACCCGCAAATCTGCGAATAGATTCATTTCCGTTAAAATACCCACAACAGCAGATAATTGACCTTTACCACCATCAATCATCATTAAATCAGGCCAGTCAGCATTACCCAATCTTGCTAATTTGGGATCTTCAATATATTTACGAAACCGTCTATTAATAACTTCCGCTAAACTGGCAAAATCATCGGAATGACCAATTTTAATATCAGGATTTTTAATTTTATAATGTCGGTAATGTTGTTTAGCTGGTAAACCATCAATAAAAACTACTTGCGAACCTACCGCATTAGTTCCTTGAATATGAGAAATATCATAACCTTCAATGCGTTTGGGTAAATCTGGTAAGTCGAGAATAGCAGCTAAATCTTGGGTTGCTTGCAGATTACTATCTCCCAATTTTTGCATTCTCTGTAATTCATATTGGGCATTTTTTTCCACCATGTCTATTAATTCTGCTTTACTTTGTCGCAAAGGGTTGGAAATTGTGACTTTTCTGCCTTTGCGTTCTGTCAAAATATCAGATAAGATCTCACTATCTGGTAAATCATGTTGTACTAAAATTTCGCTAGGAATTTCCACACTTTCCGCTGTTTGATAATGTTCCTCTAAAACTCGTTGTAAAATTGCTCCCGGTTCAGCGTGAGATTCAGCAACAAAAGCCAAACGGCCAACTAATTGACCAGCGCGAATTTGGAATAATTGAATATAGGCGTGTTGGTCATCGGCAGCTAAAGCGATCGCATCTCGTGATACAGTATCATCAGGTAAGGAGACTTTTTGGGCGGCATTGAGGGATTTTAAAGCTACAATTTGATCACGAATTTTTGCGGCATTTTCAAAATTCAATTCTTCGGCAGCAGTTTCCATTTGTGCTGTTAAAATATCAATTAGTTCCTGAGTCCTTCCTTGAAAAACCATTGCTACTTTTTGGACAATTTTTGCATATTCAACTGTGGAAACTAATTTTTGACAAACTCCAGGACAACGACCAATATCATAATTTAAACAGGGACGATCTTTAAATAAAGGTTGTGGTCTTTGTCGTAAAGGGAAAATCTTTTTACACAAATGGACAATTTCTCGTAATAAGCCGGAATCTGTATAGGGACCGTAATATTTATCTTTGGCTTTTCCTAATTGACGTTTGCGGGTAATGAAAATGCGCGGATATTCCTCTGACCAAGTAATGCAGAGATAAGGATACTTTTTATCATCTTTGAGTAAAACGTTAAAATAGGGCTGATGCTGCTTAATTAAATTGGCTTCTAGGGCTAATGCTTCAGCTTCTGTATCAGTGACAATAAATTCAATTTCTGTCACTAACTTGACCATCGTATTAATGCGTTCAGTCTTGTTAGTGGAGTCCCGGAAATAGGAACGGACACGAGAACGCAATTTACGAGATTTACCTATATATATTAAGCGATCGCTGCCATCCCGCAACAAATAGACCCCCGGTTCTGGGGGAATTTCTCCCAGCCGATTTTCTAACCGTTCTGGGTTTTTATACAGTGGTAATATTTGTTCAGATCTAGTCACGGATGTATTTTACATAACTTTATAGTTTACCCATATTGATTTTAAACCATAAATTTGCTAGTAGTCTGTCAAAGATCCACATACCATAGATAGATGAATTTCAGGATTAATTCCAGTAAATTAACCAACTATGGTAAACACTTGGTATATATGGGCTTGGTAAATCGCCAAGCCTTTTTTATGAAATTTAATGGTTTAGCCCTAATTCATAATTAATTCCATTAAACCATCAGCCATGTCAAAATTAGCTGTCACATTTTGAACATCATCTAACCCTTCTAGTGTATCAATTAATTTAAGAAGAGATTTAGCCTGATCTACATCTGTAACTTCTACCTGATTACCAGGAAGCCAACGTAATTCTATATCTGTGACTTTAAAACCTTTTGCTGGCAATGTTTGGCTAAGTTTCTCTAAATTCGCTATGGCTGTAAATACCTCAACTGTTTCCTCGGCAATCATTTCATAAGACTGGGCATTTCCTTCTAAGGAAGCTTCTAAAAGCTGTTCTTCATCAATTACACCCTCAACTACACAAACTCCTTTTTGGGAAAACATCCAACTTACACAACCTGTTTCTCCCAAATTTCCGCCATTTTTGCTAAAAGAGACGCGCAAATCCGCCGCAGTCCGATTTCGGTTATCTGTGAGGGCTTCAATTAAAATTGCGACACCACCAGGACCATAACCTTCATAGCGAATTTCTTCGAGGATGTTGTTATCACTGAAAGTACCTGCACCTTTAGCTACTGCCCTATCAATATTATCATTAGGAATGCCCGCAGCTTTGGCTTTATCAATGGCTGTGCGGAGTTGAAAATTACCTGCTGGATCTGGTATACCGTTTCTTGCCGCAACAATTATTGCCCGTGATAGTTGGGTAAATATACTTCCCCTTCTGGCATCTACTACGGCTTTCTGACGTTTAATATTTGCCCATTTACTATGTCCTGCCATAATTAAAAAAAATATTTATTCTCTATTCAAACATAAAATATCTAGGAATTATACATTATCTTTGAAAAATTCTCAGTAGTGTATGGTAAACATTGCCCACCCTACCTATAGTTTTTACCTAGATGTGCTGAAATTGGCTTAACAACCAAGCACAAACTTGACTATGATCCATTTGTCGAGTTTTTCTTAATGCTTCATTTAGTAGAGAAATTTGTAACCCTGGTAATACTTGAGATTCACTAATTCTTTTACAAGATAGCCCGGAAAGTTTGAAAGCCCCTGAGAAACAGGAACGAAGTTCCGTCTTTCGTGCTTTAGACAGGGGATGAAAAACGGCA
>NZ_LJOQ01000045.1:0-68333 GCF_001672255.1 Anabaena sp. AL09 | reverse complement strand
TAGGGGTAGCCCTCCGTGAAAATAGCTCGATGCCAGGTTTAATATTTAACAACAACGCCTCCTCTATTCTTTTAGAGGGGGGTTTTGTTTTCGGTGGCGATTTTTTAGCTTTCCCGACAGAAGCCCCACGCTCACTATACCGGAGCGTGGGATGAATACAATACGCGCGAGTGAGGAATTGCCAAACAGGCGAAATTGAACGCAGTTCAATCAGGATCGTTGGTCAATGACGAATGAACATTTTCCGATTTAAGAGAATCTATCCAATCTTCCACTAAGGACGTAATAGTTTTATCTTTGGCGGCGGCGTAAGTTTGCAATATTCGCATTCTTCTTTCGCTCATTCTCAGGCTTAATCTTTTATTTTTCATAACGGGTAGTTAATGGCTATCCTTTATGTTATATTATAAACAGGTCGAGTGCGATTCGTTGTTAGCTGAATCACGGTAATCAGTCCGTACATAAGTTAACCAACTCAATCCAATCATGGAAAAAGGTTGAACTCTCGGTCTGATATGGGTGCAAGTCCCATCTACCAGACTCAGGTATGACTCCCTATCTGCCCACGATGACCCGACTCGGTATCGGGAGGTCGAAGCTCTTAACTGGGCATAATCAGACACCCGTTGTGGGATGACACTGATGCTAACGGGGAGTTCCCATGGTCAAACAGAGCCTAAAAAAGCAACTTACATCTAAGCAGGACACAACAACAACACCTGACTTCATTGGAGTTAATTCCCGCCGAACGTTTAAGCTAGTATCGGCAAGAGTCTAGGGAATCCAGCAGTTGAATTGGCTACACCTAACGGAACTAACAATCTAACCGAGGGAACGAATAAAAACGGGTTGAGGGTCTAAGGGCGGATTCGTTCCCTATAAGTAGGCTGGACGAGCAGCGGAACTCCTCCAATTCGGGTAGGACAGACCGTAATTGGTCTGAGGTGTTCAGAATACACAAATGGTCGCAGAGCATGATTGGACACAGAGATAACTAAGCGTGAATCTTGGAAGACGTTGCCCTGGAAGAAATTCCGCCGCAGCTTATTCCGCCTACAAAAACGAGTGTATAAAGCGGTTCAAGTTGGAGACAAGCGCAAAGCTAAGTCCCTACAAAAACTGATTCTGAAATCAACCGCAGCAAGATTACTGGCTATCCGGCAAGTATCACAGCTAAACGCTGGGAAGAAGACCGGAGGAATTGATGGCAAAAAGTCCCTGAATTTCCAGGAACGCTTCGAGCTTAATGAACTGCTAAAAGCATCAAGTGGCAACTGGAAACACCAGGGGCTAAGAGAAATACCCATCCCTAAAAAGGACGGTACTACCAGGATGCTGAAAATCCCCACTATTGCCGATAGGGCTTATCAATGCCTTGTCAAATACGCATTAGAACCAGCTTGCGCGTTGCAACCTTCCACGCCAAGAGTTACGGGTTTAGAACGGGACGCTCGGCGCATGACGCACAGAAAATCCTGTTCAACAGCCTAAACTCACAAGCCAATGGAATAAATAAACGAGTTATAGAACTCGATATTGAAAAATGCTTTGACAGGATAAACCACACCGCCATCATGGATAAACTCATAGCTCCTTATAGCATAAAACAGGGAATATTCCGCTGTCTCAAAGCCGGAGTTAATCCAGAATTTCCCGAACAAGGAACACCTCAAGGGGGTGTGGTAAGTCCACTTTTAGCTAACATCGCCTTGAATGGGATTGAAAGTATTCATAGATATCATGCGATGTCTAACTACAGAATTACAGACAAAACCTCAAAGGAGAGTATTGTTGAACCAACAATCCGTTATGCGGATGACATGGTGATAATACTCAGACCCCAAGACGATGCGACTGAAATACTTGACAAAATCAGCCAGTTTTTAGCAGAGCGGGGAATGAAAGTCAGCGAGAAAAAGACCAAGCTAACCGCCACGACAGATGGATTTGACAACTCGAATTATGGTGCTACCACAAAGGCTGAGAAATTAGCCCCTGTAGTTAGAGGTTGGAGGAATTACCACCGCTTCTGCAAGATGGACGGGTCAAGAAACTCGTTATTCCACATCAAAACAAGAGCTTTCAGGGTATTCAATAAGGAAACTAAGCAAAACCGCTACACTAGCAAGAAATTACTAGATAAGGCGTTTCCATCAGTTCCTTATTCCGAACATAAACACATCAATGTCAAAGGGGAGAAATCACCTTATGACGGAGATTTGAGTTATTGGAGCGAACGTAACAGCAAGCTCTATAACAACGACACCTCTAAAGCCCTCAAACGGCAAAACCATAAATGTGGTCATTGTGGGTTAAAAATGCTCAGTGACGAGAAGGTACATTTACATCATATAGATGGAAACCACCAAAACTGGAAAACAAAAAAACCTTCTAGCAATTCACTTTCATCTGCCACGATTATACTCACATGAGCAAACGCGAAAGCTAAGAACATCGGAAGCCACCGCGTGAAAGTCGCACGCCCAGATTTAACAGAGAGGGGCGGGAAATAATATTCCCCCTCGACTCTACCAAGGAAAATAAAAATATGAGAACATCTTATCAGTACCGATTAAAACCAACTAAAGAACAAGCCGAAAAGATTGATAAAACATTAGATATGCTGCGGCATCAGTACAATTATCAACTAGCTCAACGCTTCCATTGGTACGAACAAAACCGTTCTCCTACTGATAGATGTTCCATTTTTGTTTGTCATTTACCAGAACTAAAAGACAAGCCTAACCGCTTTAGTCAACAAGCATCATTAACCCAACTTAAAAAAGACCGCCCTTGGTACACAAGTATTCATTCTCAGGTGCTACAGGAAGTCCCCAAGAAGGTCGAGATAGCTTTTGATAGATGGCTAAAAGGTGATGTTAACGGTAAAAAATCGGGTAGACCTAGATTTAAAGGTGCGGGGCAATATAAAACATTTACCTTTCCTCAGTTCAAACGACACCACTTTACTAATAACAAAATTACGCTATCAAAAATAGGTGATATTAAAGTAATTGTTCACCGTCAAATACCCGGTGGGTTTGATATTAAAACTGTGTCTGTCACCAAAAAAGCCGATGGCTACTATGTAACCCTAAGCCTTGACGACAATACAGTTCCCACAATTAAACCTGATTTTAATGCTAATAATATCGTTGGGATTGATGTAGGTTTAATTGATTTTATTGTCACCTCAGACGACGAAAGAATTGCCGCCCCTAAGTTTTTACGCAAGGCTGAACGCAAATTAAAATCTGCACAGCGTCGCGTATCTCGTAGGAAGAAAGGTTCTAATCGTCGTAAAAAAGCGATTAAGAAACTGGGTATCCAACACAAGAAAGTATCAGATACCCGCAAAGATTTTCATTTTAAAACTGCAAACAATCTACTCAAAAAGTACGATGTAGTAGCTGTGGAAAAGTTGAATATAAAAGGACTCGCTAGAACATGGTTGGCAAAAAGTATTAACGATGCCGGTTGGGGACAATTTATAACGATTCTTTCAAACAAAGCCGAGAATGCTGGTTTGAAAGTAATCGCTGTAAATCCAAACGGGACAAGCCAAGAATGCTCTAGTTGTGGTCACAAAGTTAAAAAGCCGCTATCCCAAAGAACGCACAATTGCCCTAACTGTAAGGTCAGTTTGTGCCGGGATTTGAATGCTTCAATTAAGTGCGATTCGTTCAGTCGAAACCGAGCAATCGGGGGATGACTGGCTTCTACAGGGTAATCCTCAAGGATTGAGTTCGCACTTTAATCCCTTGTAGATGACAACTTCATAACCTTACAGGTGAACGTTAGTACCCTAGTGGTCTGTCAAGCCCTGTCCTCCAGACGTAGGAGTGAAAACATATCCCCCACTGTAGAGACTAGCCATCAATCGGTGAAGCGGGGATAAAATCGGAAAGAGCTACTAGCCTAAAAGTGGTATCCCGTGAGTAAGTTCTTATGGATAACAAATGCTAAGTCACTGTTTGAATCATCGTTACCGCGAACCAGCGAAATAAGGCTGTCTGCGCTGGAAGTCCCAAAAAGGGCATAGGAAAATAAATAGGGGTGGTATGAGGATTTGAATCGGCATACCTACGTTACCCAAAAACCCGGTGAAAAGGTGACATCCTAACAGAACAAAACAAAGGTTATGAGGAACGAAGTAACTCACTTGATTACTCTCAAAGAGGTCGAATACTTTGAGTAGTCAGCTAAGACGAAAACTCTGGATTAAAACCAGGTAACAGGTGAGAGAGATTGGGTCAGAAGCTAACGCCTTGCTGTAATGGTAAGGATATGCCCACAGACACACGGTAAAACGGAAAGTATAGCTACTAGTAGCAATAAATAAGTCATGAACACGGCGTTAAAACCGATGTATGAATGGAAAGATATTAACTGGCGAAAGCTAGAACGTAACATTTTCAAGTTGCAAAAGCGGATATACCAAGCGTCTAGTCGTGGTGATGTCAAAATGGCATTAGAACCAGAATGGGAAGCGCGATTTGAACCTAACTCATACGGGTTCAGACCTGGACGCTCATGTCACGATGCGGTTGGAGCAATATTTAATTCAATTCGTTCAAAATCCAAATTTGTTTTGGATGCCGATATCAGCAAATGCTTTGACCGCATTAATCACGATGTACTTCTCAAGAAACTTAATACCTATCCAACCCTACGAAGACAAATTCGAGCTTGGTTAAAAGCTGGTGTTATGGATGGGAAGAATCTGTTCCCAACTGATGAAGGCACACCACAAGGCGGGGTAATCTCACCTCTACTTGCTAATGTTGCCCTACATGGAATGGAAGAACTGATTATAGGATTAGCTCCAAAATTTGATATGAAGCGACCCGACAATACTCAATTGAGTGTTAGAGATAAACTGAAATCAATTTCATTAATCAGATACGCAGATGACTTTGTAATAGTTCACGAGAACCTAGAAGTCATAAAAATGTGTAAAACAGAGATAGAGAAGTGGTTAAGTGACATCGGGTTAGAACTAAAACCGAGTAAAACAAGATTAGCCCATACCCTGAACAAACTAGAAGATGAAGAACCTGGATTTAATTTTCTAGGATTCAACATTAGACAATTTCCAGTTGGAAAATACAATTCAGGGAGTAAAAGCAGAGGTGGTTTATTAGGTTTTAAGACTATTATCACTCCTAGTAAAGAAAGCCAGAAAAGGCACTATAAAAAAGTGGCTGAAGTAATAGATAAGTCACGTGGGTTAGACCAAGCGACTTTGATTATGAAACTCAATCCCATTATACGGGGTTGGTGCAATTACTTCTCTACTGTCGTTAGCCAGAAAATATTTGAAAGGCTATGGCATTTGGTTGTCTGGAAGCTTCTTAAATGGGGTCGTCATCGTCATCGAAATAAAGGTAGAGGGTGGATACGCCTTCAATACTTCAAAACCGTAGAAGGCAATAACTGGACATTCGCCACCAGGGAGGACAAAAATCCTCTAACGCTCATACAACATAGCTCCACTGAAATAAAACGCTATGTAAAAGTCAAAGGGATAGCATCCCCTTATGACGGTGACTGGATTTATTGGAGTTCAAGAATGGGTACACATCCCGAAGTGTCTACCAGAGTAGCAAAACTACTCAAAAGGCAAAAAGGAAAATGCGCTCACTGCGGTAACTACTTCACCGATGGAGATTCGATTGAAGTTGACCATCTTGTTCCTACATCTCTTGGTGGACGGAACTCATATGATAACTGGCAACTACTCCACCGACATTGCCATGATAAAAAGACTGCCCTCGATGGTAGTCTCGGTAACAAATTAGCACATTAATATGCTAAACCTAAGCCACCTGTAGAACCCGCTATTACGGGGAAAACGATGTGTTGACAATGACGTTCTGATGACAACAGCCGTTTTACTGAGGAGCGGAATGATGGGAAACTATCACGTTCCGTTTTGGAGAGCAGTGGAGGGGGCAACTCCTTCACTGACTTTAATTATCAAGAACCGTGGGACACACGGTCTTAAAGCTCAATCAATGTCCGGATTAGGAGTCGTTGAGAAGCCCACACTCACCTGTTCGCGCAAGCGTGCCGCAAGGCATAAGGGAGTGTGTGGAGTATGTCACCGATGACTACTACGAATAAAGCTATCGCTACTTGTATATTTTGTATATTTATGCCTAAGCTTTGGAAAAAGCCTATCCAGATGCTCATAAACTGTCAATTAAAGAGGGTAAACTTGCTAAATTTGGGGCTGCTGACAGCTAGATAATTTCTACCCATAAATAGACAAAACTAACAGAAAGTCTATATAATTTATGAAAATAACGGTGCTGTTCTCGATTCAGTTGTTTTGGTGTTAAAGATTGTCTAATCCAATATTTTATCAATGGAAACCATAATAATTTTACGCAGAGTTTACCTATTCCTAAAAATCTTTGGTTCTACCGTTCCCCTTATGATCAAACATCCTTTTAATATATCCAAAAGAAAATATTAAAACCTCAAATCCAATCGGTGTAGGGGTTTCAGGGATATTTTACCGAAAATATCATAAAGGGAGCGGTAGAGCCAAATCTTTGTAGATTACGTTTCCTGCTTTCATATTTAATTGGTTGGGGAAACAAGCTGGCCAATTTCGACAGTTTTACTTGGCGATGAGCTTGTATTAATAACAACAATATTTCTAACGTCAAATACTGCTGTTCACTCAAATGCTTTCGGAAAATTGTTTCATATGATTGTGGTAACATTTTTTTCTTTGGGGCTTCCTTGTCTCTATTTTTTTTACCCCCTTATTTTCTCAAATTATTGCCACATCTCATCTTCAACCGTCTTGTCACCCGTTAAGAGGTAGAACAGAGGGCGCACAGGTAGAGCAAATGATTTTGTTTTATGAAGCCTGTCAGCGTCTTAATCATGAAGGGGAATCCATCACAATGGATGCAATAAACGCCAAAATTAACCAAATATGGGATGAGTTAATAAGTAATGAGTAAATTTTATTTCTATCTCTGAGATTATACTGTATTTGGTTTTTCCTCTAAGAATTGTACTGAAATATGCTGGAACACCCCACAATTAATAAATTCCAAGAAATCTGGACAAGCACCGACTACCAATATTTGTAAGAACCTGCAATTATAATCGCCTCGACCTGCAATCATCGCTATTTCCAACCAGAATTAGTTACAACTATAATTTGACTTGAACCAGGATTAACTGCAACTGAACCTGCAATCATCAGGTTTACGACGGTCTGTCAGGTTTTCCCAGGAGCGAGTTTGAGAGCTTTGTTTACGCTTCGGTTTGGTCAGTGTTTTGGTAGCCATTATGTACTCAACTCTGATTGCCTTAGAGTTAAGCTAACAAGGCTTTGTATGAGTTGACATAGACCTAATGGCTATTTATTTATTGTCCATCTGGCTATTCTTGTTATTTCTAGTATTAAAATTCACTATTGTTAGAGTAAATGCGTAGGACTTACATAAAATATTGCTTAATTTAGCGAGAATCTAACCGTTGCCTTGAGAATGGTCGTTGAGAAGCAGGGAGTAAACAAAATGGCACTTTTTGAGTGTTTCCATTAACAAAGATATTTTTGTTTAGCCCCACCATCGCGCTACATCCTGTATGGCATTATTAACTTCTGCTATTCCTACCTAATTTCAATAGGCTCAAATGTACACATATCCCCCTTGGAGGTTACGGTTACAAGTTCCACTGGTTTAATGCGATCGCCCTGGCGATCAAACTTCACTACTTCTTCGTCACCACTTGGGGCAGAAAAATCTGGCTTTGATATGGTTTCTTGAAGATTTTGACGGGTGGGGTTAGGAGTCTTTTTTAGTGCTGAAATAATTGCTGATAATGCGTCGTAGCTCATTTTACTACGCCAACTGACTTCCGCCTTAAACAAGTTACTTGCCGTTTTTACATAAGGTGAATTGAGATGATTTTTAACATTCCAAGGTACTGCTAAAATCATCCCCTGGGAATCACCACAGCCTATACTTAAAGTGTGTTCGTTAATATACAGTGAATTTCCCCCGGTCAAGAGAAGTTTTTTACTGTTGGCTTGCATTATTTGTAATGCTTTATCCAATGTAGACGAATCAGCCGCTAACATTATTACGTCAGATCCAGCAGTTTTGGCTTGTCCAACCATCGCTCCGGCTCTAAAATTTGGATCTGAGAAATCAGCTTCATAGGCTATTTTCCCTTTCTCAATCATATATTCATTTATCAATGATTGTCGGAGAGATTTACTATAATTATTTTGGGAATTATAGAAAATAGCTATTGATTTTTTCTGCAATTTTTGACTAACATACCTAGCGAGTGTACCGCCAGCAATGGCATCATTCACTACAGTTCGTTTGATGTAGTCACCTTTACCTGTAAGGTTAGTAGAAGTCGCAGTCGGAGAAATCATTAAGATTTTTTCTTTTTGGTAAATATCACTTGCAGCCATAGAATTATCACTACTTAAATGCCCAATAATTCCCAGTATATCTTGATTATTAGCAACTGCTTGGGCTATTTTTTTGACTGTATTTTGGTCTTGTGAATCATCAACAAGAGTTATTTTAATAGGAAGCCCATTAATGCCGCCTGCTGCATTAACTTCCCATTGGGCTTGCGCTAAACCCCTAATCATTTCTTCAGCTTTATCTAAATCATCACTTATTGGCGCAACTACGGCAATTTTAATTGACTTCTTTGAGCCAATTTTAGTATTTTCTAACACAATGATAGCTTGGCCATTTCGAGGATTTTTTTGACGATATTGTTCTAACTGTGAAATAGCTAAAGAAAATTGCTGAGAGTTGATTAATTGATTAATTTGTGTTTGCTCTGGTGTCATATTTTTGTATAAGAAGCCAGTTGTCATTTTGGCTGACGGAGGAAATACGACTGGTATTAATCTAGTAACCCCAATCAATAATCCCACTGCAAAGCAGGGTGTTAGCCATAAAAACCGATTTTTCCATCGCTTATTTTTTGCCGAAGAAGAGGATGTTATGTGAGCAAGAGTCTGTTGCGTTCTTATAGATGATGAAGATGAAGATGAAGATGAAGATGAAGATGATAATGATTTTAATTCTGCGAATACTTCCTTAGCAGTTTGATAACGTGCATTTATTTGGACTTGCAGCATTTTTCTTAAGATTTTTTGAAGTTCAGCACTAATTGTGATTTCTGACCATTTGTATTCATCAGTATTAAGATCAAATAATTCCTCTGGCCGGTTACCCGTCAATAATACTAAAGCTGTGACAGCCAAAGAATACAAATCACTGCTATATTCAGGATTTCCATTTTGTACCTCAGGAGGTGTGTAGCCAGGTTTGAAAATTCTTGTCGATGATGAACCTGAGTTCAATTGGTTTATTGGCTGTTTACTACACCCAAAGTCAATAAGAACTGGTTTTTTGTCTTGTTTACGGCAGATAATATTATCAGGAGAAATATCTCGATGGGTGATTCCTTGGAAGTGAACGTATATTAAAACTTTAAGAACGTCTAATAAAAATTGTCTGACTTGGAATTCGGTAAATTCTTCCTGTCTTTCAAAAACACATTCATGATAGGTTTCTCCTTCAATATGCTGTTGAACCAAGAATGAAGCTTGATTATGCAAGATAAATGTGTCAATTAATGTAGGAATTTGATCGTGATTTAACCGACGAAGAATTTTAACTTCTCGTTGAAACAATTCCTGCGCTTTTTCGACTTGTTGAGGATCTGGAGATTGACAGGCAAATTGTTTGATAATAACAAATTCCTCTGAATCTTGATCTTTTGCTAAGTAGGTATTAGCTATATTTCCTATCCTTATTAATTCAATAACTTTGTGGTTATTGATAAAACTGCCGTTACCAAGTATGGTATTCATTGTTTTTCTCCATGTTATCAGTAAAAGTGTAATGCTTTAATGAATAATGAAAATTCTGGGTTTTTAAATGTCTTAAATACATTACAAAAACCAGAATTTCTAACCATTTATTGCCTATAAACAATGACTATTTTGTGTAGATGGCAATAGATTTACCATCATTTAAGGTTCCAATGCATCCAATTCCTTCCGTACTTACTGCACAGTCGAGATATCCTTCAAACCTATTGACAATTTCATTGTTTCTTTTCCACGCTAAGTCTGTAATAGAAAAAGGTTGATCGTTGAGGATTTTATCAGATGCATTTAAACCCATAATCAAGATGAAGCAATTGCTTCTGTTATCGCACAACTGGATATTGCCATTACCATTGCTGAGGAAACCCATAACTAAATAGTTACAATAGTAAACTTTTCCTTCTAATGCTATTGAGCAAACATCTGGATAGAAAGTTTTCGATCTCAAAAAAGGTCTTGCCTGTTCTGCTAATGCTATTTGCAGATTCAAGATAGATAAGCTTGTTCCTGCCAAGAGGATAATTAAAGCTTTTTTCAGCATATATACACCTTGGTATTAATATTTTATGGTTTATTAGTTATTGTGTAAAATAGATTTTTTTATGCAACATTCAAGAAAATAGTTTAGTAATTTTTGACAAGATGGAGAAATATGCAAGAAATTTAATAAACATCTCCATAAATTAAAGGTGCGTTGCCTAGAATCCTTGTAGAGACGTTGTCTCCGAGATTTCTACAGCCTTTGTTGGAGAGGTCTGAGAAGTTCTGACATCCATACCAAATCAAAGCTGTACATCATTTGCATATTTTCTGGCTTCGATCTCAATACTTAATTAATTAAGTAGCCATCATCAACTGCGTACACCAGGGGGGATGAAAAAAACTTCTTATTCCCCTCCTCGCAAGCGGGGAGGGGTTAGGGGTGGGGTCTTATTTTCAAGTCAGAGGGGGCTAATTAAATATAAGCTAGGCAATGCCCATGCTAAATGTTACTCGCCTTACAAAAAGCTGTTTTTGGGCAATACCCACTTGACAACTTGTATGTCGTGTTTAATTAACTACCTCTACTTAATAAATTGCACGGAAGATAGTAATTCAAGAAGTAGGAGGAGTGATGTTGAAGAAAATAATTCGTCTGTTTTTCCAAGCCATTATAGTTTTGATATTGCCAAGTGCGGTTTTAGCTCAAGAGACTTTAGTTTTAGATGCTTCTGATTCTCTTAATCAAATTACCAATGTCAGCCAGTTACAAGACGTGCAACCAGGCGACTGGGCTTATCAAGCACTACGGGGTTTGGTGGAACGTTATGGTTGTATTGCTGGATATCGTGATGGGACATTTCGGGGTAATCGAGCTTTAACTCGTTACGAATTTGCAGCAGCTTTGGATACTTGTTTACAGCAAGTACAACAATTGATTGATTCTGGAACAGCTAACCTAGCTACAAAGGAAGACTTAGAAATTTTAAGTCGTTTAAATCAAGAATTTAAATCAGAATTAGCAACTATTAGCGAAAGAGTTGGCAAATTAGAAGAGAAAACCGATTTTTTGGAAAAAAATCAGTTTTCTACCACGACTAAGTTAAAAGGAGAAGGGATTTTTGCTCTAAGTTTTACGGATAAAGGAGAAGCAACTTTTAGCGATCGCGTCAGACTCAATTTTAATACCAGTTTTACAGGGAAAGATTTGCTGAGAATTCGTCTGCAAGCCAATAATGTTCCGAATTTATCAGGGGTAACTGGTACTGATATGAGTCGGACATCTTTCGATGCTGGAAACAACAATAATGTTTCACTCAATGAGGTCTACTACAGATGGAGTGATGGAAAAAAAATCCAATTCTGGATAGGGACAATAGGTTTAGATATTGATGACGTTTTCAATCCATACAATCCCAATTTAAACCCTAGTGGCACAGGAACAGTAACTCGATTTAATCCTATTGAGTTAATAATTTATCAGGGGAAAGACCAAATAGAACGTCGCACCGCTAGATTACCTCAAAACTCAGAACTGTATGAAAGTTTACAGAGTTTTTTATCGCATGAATATGAGCTACCAACAAGATCGTCACGACACACTATGCCAATATCGGTACAAACAAACCCAGAGCATAATTTAACGAATAAGTTTAATGATTGGCTTAAAAGCGAAGAGTTTAAAGAGATGAAATACCTATTTCTCTATCACGCGAGAGGGTTCGATGGTCTCATAATAGAATGTAATCAACTTGAAATTAAGCGGCTCCCCTGGTCATCCTGGGAAATAATCAGGACATATTGCCCCAATATAGTGGTTTCCTACACTTCTTAAACTTTTACTTTATGTGGAAAAACCCTAAAGGCGAATTAGCGAATCAATATTCGCCTTCACTTAAAAATTAAGGATTAACAGAAAGATTGTACTACAGTACCCTTGCTCATTTAATTTACTTGACATTTGAGGATCAATATGAAAAAAATAGCAGTTTTAAGATTTTTTCAAGGAACTATCCAGGAAGGGTGTCCTGCTGTTGAATTGCAAATTTATAAAAATAAACAACTAATTGACAATCGTGTAGGAACATTACCTAAAGGTGAAATTTCCATCACTTCTAAAAAAACATTGGAGGAAAAGTTTGATAATTGGCTTAATAGCAAAGAGTTTGAAAAGATGAATGAGTTCTTTATCTCTTACGCTCAAGAAATTGATATGCTCATAATAGAGTCAAACCAACTTGAAATTAAGCGATTACCTTGGTGGCAATGGTCAACAATTAAGAGGTTTTGTCCAAAGATATGTATTGGCTTTACTTCTTACTAATAGTTTAGTAGGGTAATATAATTTAAATTATGTTACGCGCAAGAATATAGCTAAGTTTGAATAAAAATAAAGACATAAGTTATGCCCCCCTTTAATGTAAATTCGCCAAAATATACGGTTCTACCGTTCCCCTTATGATCAAACATCCTTTTAATATATCCAAAACCATTGGTTTTGAAAATATTAAAACCTCAAATCCAATCGGTGTAGGGGTTTCAGGGATATTTTACCGAAAATATCATAAAGGGAGCGGTAGAGCCAAATATACTTTTCCCACACCTGTCAAAATTTTAATGCTTGTGGGTAAATATACAGATCCAAAGGAAAATATAGATACAGAGACGGATAAAAAATTAATTAGTAATTTAACCGGCGCGGCAAAACCTAAGATTGTTGAAGTTACATCAATAGCCGAAGTAATAAATGCCCTTGATAACAATAAATTTGATATTCTCATGTTTGCAGGGCATAGTAGCACTTTACCTGATGGTACGGATACAACCATTTGGCTAACTGACAATTTAAAAATTAATATTAATCAGATAAGCAACCAAATTCGTAACGCATTAAATAGAATAGATCATCCTCTAGTTTTAGCAATATTTAATTCTTGTGATGGTATAGGAATTGATGGTCAACTAAAAGAGCAAGGGATAAGAATACCTTATCTAATTGCTATGAAAGCACGAATCACAGATGAAATTGCCCATACATTTTTAACGCTATTTCTGCGTTATTTTGTCAGGAATAGAATGAGTTTTCAAATGGCATATCAACAAGCGCAAAACGGTTTAGATCCTTTTGTTCCTGGTGCAGGATCTTTACCTATTCTCTGTGTTAAACAAGCAATAATGCCAAATTTATTTTGGCCATTAGGTCGTAATCGCTATGTTCCATATTTTGGTGTAGCTATCATTATAGTAATAGCTATTATAGCCGTTAACAGACTACCATCAAAATTAGAAAGTGTTACTTGTCAAGCAGATACTAAATTAATAAGCTGTTATAATCCGTCAATATTAAATCTATCCGGTTCTCCAATAGATCAAAGTATACAGAAAAAATTAAAAGCGGTATTTACGGAAAATAAAAATATTGTTGATGATGTAAAAGCAGGAAAAATTGCAGAAAAAAACGTAATTAAAATTGCTCTTTCTCTTACTCTAAACGACACAAGTAGCCCAATTTATGAAACCGCTATATCTACCCTTAAAGGTGCAATTTATCTACAAGATGAATTTAATAGAAATCCAAACAAAAAACTATTAATTTTAATTGCTAATGACCCGAATAAGTGGGATCAAGCAAGATCACTGGATGTAACTACAGAGAAACTTAACAAAGAATTAATTGGGAGAGACCTTGATGCAGTAGTTGGACATTATGCTTCTAAATTGACATATTATACTTTAAAAAATACTTTCAATCAGAAAGAACTAGTCCTCTTATCCTACGCAGCTGCGGCTACTAGAGATGAAAACGCACAGAACTACTCAATCAACCAATTAACACAGAAACATAACAGAACTTACTTTTTTAGAGTAACTAACACAACTAGAGAAATGGCTCAACTACTAGCTAAATATTTCCAACGCCAAGGTATTGAGAATATAGCGTTATTTTATAACGATACAGAATTATTTAGTAGCTCGTTTGGATATGAGTTTAAACAGACTTGGAAAGGTAAGTTTATCTCGCAGGATCAGTCTAATATAAGCAAAATGACTAATGAAAAAATTCAAAGTATATTAAAGCAAGCTAATAATACTAATAATATTAATAAAACAGCTATCTTATTATGTCCAAATTCCTTCATAGACGATCCACTTACATCAGGAGAAATAAAGAATACGGAAACAGTAATGAAACTTAACAATGGACGATTATTGATTGGTGGTTGTAGCCTTATACCTGTTTATAAACAAGAATCAATCAATCCTAATAATCTTGTGGCTGCTGTTGCTTGGTCGGGAGATATCAATTCTCCAAATATTACCCCGGAACAGCGCACAAAATTTGTAAGTTTAAAGAATTACTGGGGACAAAATCTTACACAAGAGCAGATACGCCGTATAAGTTTAGGCTATGACTCAGTTATGGTGATAGCCGAAAGCCTATCACAAAAAGGAACTCAAAGTTTACAACAATATTTAATTAATCGTACTACACCTTTTAAAGGCATAACTGGTGACATATCGTTTAATGATGGTACGGGTAATTTAGGAAGTTTAGGAAGCGATCGCATTCAAAATGTCTCAGCTATTATTAAACCTAAATGCTTATCAACACCTTGTGAGAATTGGAATGGGCAATGGAAAACTGAATATAACAATTAATAAAAACTAGATAATAGATGTGTCTTGAAAATAGGAAGTAGGCAGTGGAGAGTGGGGAAGAGGCATTTTAACTTAAGGCATTACTGGCGAAATATCTTTTAAAGGAAGCGATCGCGTTTAGATACTTTAAGGGTAATTACTCCTAAATGGGAACTACAGGAATTTGCAACTGCTTATATGTAGCGAACCTTAACGGGTGACAAGACGCGTTATTTTCATAAAAAACAATATCAAAAATATGGTTAGAGGAATTAGTCCACAATTATTTAATTATTTACTTTCTATCTCAGAATAAGCCGCATAAACACCCTTTACATTATACCAATTCAAGAAAATTCGGGCAATTTCTAAAGCCAATTGTGGCTTACCCAAATCAATCAACCATTGCAAAAATGGGGACATAGTTTTTTCATTCAATAACCCGTTTACAGAAAGAATCCCCCATAATAAACGATGAAACCAAGTCATTTGAATCATCATTTTCACTTCCCAAGTAGGATGTTTTTGATAAAACAAAACTCCCATTCTTCCCCGTTGAATTTCCTGATCAATTAACTTAGGAATTTGCTGTAAACTAAAAGGTGGATGCCAATGATAACCAACAGCTTCAGGACATTTAATTAATTGCAAACCTAATTTTTTTAACCTCACACCTAATTCTAAATCTTCCCAACCATAAAGTTGAAACCCATTATCAAATAAACCAGCTTCTTCTAACCAACGTTTAGGAATAGCCACATTACCCGTAGCAAAGAAAGCAGCGGAAAAATCTGTGATTTTATAGGGTTCAGCGGTGGGATTGGCAAAATTACAAGTATTTATTACAGCACCGTAAGTAAAAAAACAGTTATTTCCTAATTTCTCTTTTCCTTGTACCAAAGCATTTGTATGAGCTTGCAGGAAGTTAGACAAAACCACTAAATCACTATCAATAAAAATAATTGTGTCACCTTGGGCTTTTTCCACACCTAAATTTCGTGCCGCAGCCGGACCTGCATGATCCTGCTCAAAACAGCGGACATGAGAAAACTCATCTTTGTGTACTGCTAACCAGTTCAAAGTACCATCAGTAGAACCATCATCTACCAATACAACTTCATAACCTTCTATATAGTTTTTGTTGCTGAACTCCTGACTCTCCAAAGCGCGGAGGCACTTTTCCAAAATTGGTAAGCGATTATAAGTAGGAATGACAATACTAAAAAACACAGTTTCACCCAAAAAAACTACTGACCATATTGAGAATAAGACAAATATAACAAAGTTACTGTTGCACAAGAAAATATACGCTAGGCAAGTCAGATATAATAATAACTCATTCTTTGTTTTCCTAAGTGGAGAAATTCATGGGTCGCGCTAAAAAGGTTGTTCTAGCATATTCTGGTGGAGTTGATACTTCTGTTTGCATTCCCTATTTAAAGCAAGAGTGGGGAGTAGAAGAGATAATTACCCTAGCAGCAGATTTAGGTCAGGGAGATGAATTAGAACCAGTTCGAGAAAAAGCCCTGAAATCCGGTGCAAGTGAATCCTTGGTAGTGGATGTTAAGGATATATTTGTTAAAGACTACGCATTTCCAGCGATTCAAGCCAACGCCCTCTATGAAAATCGCTATCCTTTAGGAACAGCCCTGGCTCGACCTTTGATTGCTAAAATATTAGTAGAAGCTGCTGCAAAATATGGTGCAGATGCGATCGCTCACGGTTGCACAGGCAAAGGCAACGACCAAGTACGCTTTGATGTCTCCTGTACAGCCCTCAACCCCAACCTCAAAATCCTTGCACCAGCGAGAGAATGGGGTATGAGTCGGGAGGAAACCATAGCCTATGGTGAGAAATGTGGTATTCCTGCACCGGTGAAAAAATCTTCTCCCTTCAGTATAGATAAAAACTTGCTTGGTCGCAGTATTGAAGCTGGTACATTGGAAGATCCAGCAAATGAGCCGCCAGAAGAAATCTATGAAATGACCAAAGCCATAATTGATACTCCCAATGAACCGGAATATCTAGAAATTGGGTTCCAAAAAGGGCTTCCTACCACCATCAATGGCACATCAAAACAGCCTGTGGAGTTAATTGAACAACTCAATAAAATCGTTGGTAATCATGGGATTGGGCGGATTGACATGATTGAAAACCGCTTGGTAGGAATCAAATCACGGGAAATTTACGAATCACCAGCAATGATAGTTCTAATTAACGCTCACCGTGACTTAGAAAGCCTCACTTTAACAGCAGATGTCAGTCAGTACAAACGAGGTATGGAAGAAACCTATACCAAACTCGTATATAACGGACTTTGGTACAGCCCACTCAAAGCAGCTTTAGATGCTTTTATTCAACAAACACAAGAAAAAGTTTCTGGTGTCGTGCGGTTAAAACTTTTCAAAGGTAACGCCACCATAGTTGGCCGTTGGAGTGATAATTCCCTCTACACTCCCGATTTAGCCACCTACGGCGCAGAAGATCAATTTGATCACAAAGCCGCAGAAGGCTTTATCTACGTTTGGGGACTACCTACTCGCATTTGGGCGCAACAGAATAAGTAATAATTCATATCCCCGACTTCTTAAAGAAGTCGGGTATCTTTACTACTCTTCTGTTTGCTGCTTAACTTCGCGGGACTCTAACCAAATTGGTATAGCAATCACAGCAACTAAAATAAGTAACGCCAAAATTGCAAATTTACTTACCCAAGCCACCAATTGTTCTAGGGAAATAATCCTTCCCGCAAAAAAAGCTAATGTCACCATGACACTAGCCCAAGTGGTCGCCCCAGCTACGTTATAAATCAGGAATTTACCAAAGGGCATTTCTGCTATACCCGCAAGTGGTGAAGCGAAAATCCGCAATAAGGCAAAAAAGCGGCCAAAAAATACAGCTTTAGCGGCGTTTTCCGTAAATTGCTCTTTAATACTCAGCAGTCGGACTTCGGAAATGCGGAAAATCTTGCCAGCTTGGAGCAGAAAAGGCCAACCGCCAACTCTACCAATCCAATAGCCGCAATTACCACCAATTACAGCACCTCCAATAGCGTTACCGAGAACCAGCCAGTAATTTAATTCATTACTACCAGCAAGGAAACCACCAACAATCGTGACGGTTTCTCCAGGAAGAGGAATGCCCAAATTTTCTAGCAATATTCCCAAAAAAATCGCTAAATAACCATAATTATGAGCAATTTCTTGGATGTTTTCTAGTGAAAGTAGCTCAAAAGACATCCAGCACCACCGAGTTTACAAATTTTTACCTTTACCATATCTTTGCTTGTTTTTGGCTAGGGTGTCAATCAAACCGCAATAGGAGGAGTCAGGAGTCAGGAGTCAGGAGTCAGGAGTCAGGAGTCAGGAGTCAGGAGTCAGGAGTCAGGAGTCAGGAGTCAGGAGTCAGGAGTCAGGAGTCAGGAGTCAGGAGTCAGGAGTCAGGATGAAGAATGAAGAATGAAGAATGAAGAATGAAGAAAATTCCTTCCCTGTTCCCTGTTCCCTGTTCCCTGTTCCCTATCTCTACAAGTAAGTTCATGAATCAAACCGGATTGCTATAGATAATTTTAGATAATGATAAGTTCGTTACCGAAATTAGCAGTAAATTATGCTTATACTAGAAAGACTTGTCAACAAATTATACGGCATAAATACTGAAAAAACTTTTTCTCAACTGTGCTACTGTTAATTCCCATAAACTTTGCGAAAACAGTCATTATGCGGTTGAATTATAAACAGTATTGATGTCAATTTTTCCTTTATCAGTGTTTCAAATACAAAGTTAAATTTATGACTCTTACACAAGAACGCCAAGTAATTTTGTTCAAACCTCAAGGTAGTATAGACCTGGATAGTGGTACTATCTTGAGCGAACAGATGGCTGCAATTGAACCTCAGCATCACCAACTCTGGGTTATAGATTTATCAGAAGTGGATTTCATGGATAGTTCTGGATTAGTCCCCCTCGTCAAGGGACTTACATCAGCGCGTCAAAGTGGTTGTCGGTTGGTTC
Organism: Anabaena sp. AL09; assembly: GCF_001672255.1. Lineage (NCBI taxonomy): Bacteria > Bacillati > Cyanobacteriota > Cyanophyceae > Nostocales > Nostocaceae > Anabaena > Anabaena sp. AL09. The sequence goes on along the minus strand of NZ_LJOQ01000045.1, from coordinate 49,303 downwards.
TTTGTAATGTCAAAGCTCCAGTTAAGTTGATTTTGGAACTTACCCAGCTTGATTCAGTATTTGAAATTTTCCAAAATTACGAAGATATTTTTGCTCCTGTTACTAATCAACAGCTAGTAGCAACTGGAGTTTAGACTAAATTAGTATTTTTATATCTTTTAAGATCCCCGACTTCTTCAAGAAGTCGGGAATCTGGTCTACAGTAATGATAATTGCTCATTAGGTGGCTTAAAACCCATGTGTTGATAGGCTGCTTTAGTTGCGATTCTCCCCCTGGGTGTCCGGCTTAAATAACCTATTTGCATTAAATATGGTTCATATACTTCTTCAATGGTTTGGGTGTCTTCCCCAGTGGTAGCAGCGATGGTTTCTAAACCCACTGGCCCACCATTAAAGTTTTCAATAATCACACTGAGCATTTTTCTATCTGTCCAGTCTAATCCACAAGGATCTACTTGGAATAGTTGTAATGCTTCTGCTGCAACAGTTGCATTAATTTCCAGGAAAGATTTCACTTCCGCATAATCACGGACTCTTTTTAATAATCTATTGGCTATTCTTGGTGTTCCCCGTGAACGTTTGGCGATTTCTGTCGCCCCATCTAGATTAACTGGAGTTTGTAATAATTCAGCGGTGCGGATAACAATCCTAGTCAGTTCCTCAACTTCATAAAAACGCAACTTTTGAATTAAGCCAAAGCGATCGCGCAAGGGTGAAGTTAAAGCTCCGACGCGAGTTGTCGCTCCTACCAAGGTAAATTTACATAAAGGTATACTTCTAATTCTGGCACTAGAACCTTTACCCACCGTAATATCTAAGCGATAATCCTCCATCGCTGGATACAGAATTTCTTCTGTCATCCGTGATAACCGATGAATTTCATCTATAAACAGCACATCTCCTGGTTTCAGGTTTACCAATAACCCCACGATATCCCGTGGCCGTTCTAATGCTGGGGCGCTGGTAATTTTGCAACTTACCCCCATTTCTGATGCTAAAATCATTGCCATTGTGGTTTTACCTAAACCTGGTGGTCCATACAACAGCAAATGATCCATGACTTCCTCCCTAGATTTAGCGGCTTTAATGGCTATATCTAAAACATCCTTTAAATCCTTTTGGCCGATGTAATCAGCAAAGCGCTGGGGACGAATACTCTCTTCTGGTTTCCCTTGTTCATTAATAGCCGCTTCCGATTGTAACAGATTTTCTGCGGGGGGGGCTACTTTTGCTGATTCCCTTTGCTGTTTGGGTTCTCCATTGGGTTCTGGAGGCTGTTTTTTGGAAGAGATAATCGCCATAATTTTCAGGGATTCAGAAGTACAGAAATAGGGATTTAGCAGTTCATAAGTAAAATCAGTATAGGATATTTGGGGTTAGTTGAGAATACAGATACTATTTTCACAATATAAATATTTATTTCATTAAGTAGGTGAACACAATAAAACCAAACTGTGTAAAGAAATGTAAAATCGCTGAAAACTTCTTTACTCTTTACTCTTGCCTCTTGCCTGTATATTTGTTTAATTAGTTTTTCGTCTGGACAAGATCTGTTATATGTTGATCCTATCTTGTCAACTATTCCCCAATTGCCTTTACAATTTAAATTCCTAGCAATTACCGGGAGTGAAAACGTCATTATGTTGGCTAAAAGAATCTTACCTTGTCTAGATGTCAAGGCGGGCAGAGTTGTGAAGGGAATTAACTTTGTGGATCTCAAGGATGCTGGTGATCCTGTAGAACTGGCCAAGGTTTACAATGAAGCCGGTGCAGATGAGTTAGTGTTTCTAGATATTACGGCTACTCATGAAGACAGGGACACGATTATTGATGTGGTTTACCGGACTGCTGAACAGGTCTTCATTCCCCTGACTGTGGGTGGTGGGATTCAAACCTTAGAAAATGTTAAAGATTTGTTACGAGCCGGGGCGGATAAGGTTAGTATTAATTCGGCGGCGGTCAGAAATCCAGATTTAATTAATCATGCCAGCGATCGCTTTGGTAATCAGTGTATTGTTGTAGCTATTGATGCTAGACGTAGGCTTGATCCTGAGAATCCTGGCTGGGATGTATACGTTCGCGGTGGTAGAGAAAATACTGGTATTGATGCTCTATGGTGGGCGGAAGAAGTCACAAGACGAGGGGCTGGAGAACTGTTGGTGACGAGTATGGATGCTGATGGTACTCAAGCTGGTTATGATTTGGACTTGACAAAAGCGATCGCTAATGCTGTAGAAATTCCCGTGATTGCTTCTGGTGGTGCGGGAAATTGTGAACACATTCACACTGCATTAACGGAAGGTAAAGCTGAAGCCGCACTTTTAGCGTCTTTGTTACATTTTGGGAAGCTAAGTGTAGCACAAATTAAAACTTATTTGCAAGAACGCCATGTTCTGGTCCGTCTTCCTACTTGATATTAGACAGAAGAAAGCGACCAACTGCATCTGTTGAAGATAAAACACAGTTATCCAAAACAGTGTTAAGATAAGGGTACTTCTATGAAGAAATATTAAGAAATATGTTGGTTCCTATTTTAATCTTTGATGTGGCACTTGTAGCATGGTCGCTACACCTGATGGAAAAAGCTTATGAGCATAAAGAATTTTCGCTGATGCTGGCTGGTATACTAGTAGCATTGGCCGCAGCCGCAATGCTAGTAGTTTATTTTTTAATGGGTAACTGCATGAGCTATTTGTTGCAAGTAACTTAAGGGAGGAGTCAGGAGTCAGGAGTCAGGAGTCAGGAGGAAGAAAGGAAGAAAGGAAGAAAGAAGAAGAAAGAGGAGGAAGAAGGAAGAAGGAAGAAAGAGGAGGAAGAGGGAAGAGGGAAGAGGGAAGAATCATGTAGAACTTGAAAAGTGGTTGGTTTTTGATGGTATCAACATTTATTTCTTACACATTATCAACATTGAATACCCCTAAAATCACCGATTAATTGCCATTCTGGAAATCCACTTGTTATATTAGACTAAATCAATAGTATGTTAAGGATTTAGCAACTGTGCGAGATGATTTACAGGGATTGGATATTAGTCATGATCAACTTCAAGATGCGACTAACTTACCTGTTCATAATAAATTAATAATTATTACTGATGTTATTCAGCAATTCGGTATAAGGTTGCTAAAGAAAGCTCAAAAAACAGAAATTGCTACTGTAATTGCTACTGTGGTTTTCGCTGTACTTGCTATTTCTGTTTGTACTTACCTGTTAGTAAAACTATCATCTTGGCTATCATTAATTATCTTCGTTTTATGGACAGGTGGGAGTATACAAATTCTATTATATTTATTATGGAAAGGCAAAAGTAAGTTTCTCAAACAGAATATGACAAATTCTTTACGGATTTTACTAAATGATGTGGAAAGATATAATTCCGTGATTAAAGCTATAGATATTAACGACCAAATTGAAGATGTTGGCAACTTAGGAGTAAGTATACAAGCAAGAGAAAAAGTATTATTAGCACTTGAATTAACTAGAAATGATTTAATCCGCGCTTTAAAAACAGAGAGAATTTTGCGAGAAAATAAAAGTTTTATTATCACTAATTCTGATTTATTTACCAATAATTTAGCCGCTTTGGCATCAATGCAAGTTACTGAAGAAGCAACCGAACATGGTAGATTATTAAATGAAGCTTTGCAAATTTCCCTAGATGTACAGCAGGAAATGAAAAACTTGCAAAGTCAGAGTTAATACTTGATATATGTTTAGATGTAAATGTAAAATATATCTATAGAAAATACTTCCTTCTCTTTCTTCTCCTGACTCCTGACTCCTGACTCCTGACTCCTGACTCCTGACTCCTATTTTAACATGAACTGGCAAGAAATTAGAGGCAATTGGGTACTTATTCCCCGTAATCCCATTGGGATCATTCATTTTTTAGGTGGTGCATTTGTCGCCACTTTACCACATTTAACTTATCGTTGGTTACTTGAAAATTTAGCGGATCAAGGATACGTCATTATTGCCACACCTTTTGTCAATACATTAGATCATATAGCGATCGCTAAATCTGTCCAACTTAAATTTGAATATACCCTAGAAAAGTTACAAGACGCTGGAAAACTCCGCAAGCTGTACCTTCCCACCTATGGAGTCGGACATAGCATGGGTTGTAAACTCCATTTACTAATTGGTAGCCTGTTTCCAATCCAACGGGCTGGTAATATTTTAATATCCTTTAATAACTTTGCTGCCAATGAAGCCATACCATTAGTAGAACAGTTAAATTCCCAGTTCAATTCCCAATTAGACATTGAATTTACACCTACACCCGCACAAACTAACCAAATAGTCCAAGACAGCTATCAGATTCGGCGGAATTTAGTAATCAGATTTAATAAAGATACCCTGGATCAATCAGCAAACTTAACAAGAATTTTAGAACAACTCTTTCCTAATATGGTAACAACACAAACCTTATTAGGCACTCATACCACACCTTTAGGACAAGATGTTAAATGGCAACCAGGAAGTTCTTTTAGCCCCTTTGATGCTTTAGGACAATGGTTAAAACAAGAAGTCTATCGAGATTTAAATCAATTAAAACAAGTTATATTGTTTTGGTTAAATCCCCTTTCCTAATAATCTCATGTTTGAAATCCTAATTATTGATGATGACCGACCCATCCAAATGTTCCTCAAAAGAATCTTAGAAAAACAAGGTTATCAAGTTATTACTGCGAGTACAGGAGAAGAAGGAATTTTAAGAACTCTGGATTCACCTCCAGCCTTAATTATATGTGATTGGATTATGCCGGGATTAAGTGGGATAGAAGTATGTAATATCATTAAAAAAGATCCCAAATTATCTACCACATTTTTTATTTTATTAACATCTTTAGATTCCGTCGCAGATAGAGTTAAGGGATTAGATGCTGGTGCTGATGATTTTATCTCCAAACCTATCGAACACAATGAATTACAAGCAAGAGTTAGAGCCGGTTTACGTCTACATCAATTAAGTCAGGATTTACAGACCCAAAAGCTACTTTTAGAAACAGAATTAGCCGAAGCTACAGAATATGTAAAATCCCTTTTACCCCTGCCTGTAAATAACCCCCTGAGTATCCAGTTTACGTTTTTGCCATCACGGCAACTTGGTGGGGATTGTTTTGATTATAATTGGCTTGATGCTGATACTTTAGCCATTTACCTACTAGATGTTGCCGGTCATGGACTTAAAGCTACTCTACCTTCAATTTCTGTACTAAATCTCTTACGTTCCCGTGCGCTCAAAGATTTAAATTACTATCAACCTAGTGAGGTATTGGCAGCTTTAAATAATACCTTTCAAATGAATTATCAAAATGATAAATATTTTACGATTTGGTATGGAGTTTATAATCGAGTTAGCCGTCAATTAACATACTCTAGTGCTGGACATCCACCAGCTATTATCCTCTCTGGCAATTCTCCTACTCATACAGACGTAAAAAGATTAAAAACTCCAGGAATGCCTGTAGGAATGTTTCCTGAAGCTAAATATACAGATGCGTATTGTCAGATTGAAAAATCTAGCATCCTTTATATTTTTAGTGATGGTGCTTACGAAATCACTCAATCAAATGGTACTCTTTGGAGTTTAGAAGGTTTTATTCAGATTTTAATTAGCTTACAGTATTCTGTTGATAACCAACTTGATTATATCCTGGATTACCTAATTAACTTAAACTCCAAAGAGACATTTGAGGATGATTTATCTATTCTTCAAGTTAAATTTGATTAATCAAGTAGCAGAAAGCAAAATATTTTCAAATGCTTCTTGACTAGGAACAATTGTAAATTTGCCATCCATACCAGTTAATTCAAATAGCATCCTAACTTGCTCATTAATTGAACAAATAACCATCTTTATTCCCGATTCCTGTAAAGCTTTAAATGTTAAAATCAGAGTGCCTAATCCAGAACTATCCATAAAGGTAACATGATGACAGTCAATCAACACAATGGAGATTCTCTCATCAATTACTTCTTTAATACTTTGTTGAAAATTTTGTGAGTTAGTAGCATTAAAACTCCCACTGATTGCAATCACTTTCACCTGCTGATTCATAATATTCTAATTTTGATTTATTTAAGAATGTGCTGATTTTAATTTTATTAATATATCCTAACATTAGATTATAGAAAGGTATTTAGTACACAAAAATATGAAGTAATTTTCAATAAATTCATCAGCAAATAACCATCAAACTCAAAAGAGCATAAACTTTATCTGGGACTTACTCTAGCTCGGTACAAAAGCTGATCATGTTGCATATAACCTGTATAACGGACTTTAACAATCTCTCCTGGTTGTGCTGTTCCTGCTAATAATTCATGGAATTGAGGATTATAGGGGATTTCTGTGCCTACAGAAGCGATCGCTTTTACATTCCAATCCTGTAATAATCTTTTTAAAGGCGTATCTACCAAAGGTAATATCTTTACTGCTGATAACTGGTGATCTTCCCTGGCTCTATGTGCTGCTGTTGGCCATTGTAATATTAAAGATTCCAATATTTGTAAACTTGACCGCTGAAATTCCTGTTTTAATCCTTCTCTTTGTTCTAACATTGACAATGTTAATCGTTCATACTCAACTTGTAAATCTGTAATTTGCTTTAATAAGTCTATATTTTTATGAGAGGAATGAGTTTTGTGGAAACTTGAAGATAAACCATCAACGCTGAAATTTTCTACCAACTCAGTCCAAGATATCTGTAAAATCTCTGATAGTTTTATCAATACTTCTATCCGCATTTGTCCGATTTTTCCCCTCCGCAACTGCAAAATTTGCCATTGTGAAACACCAGCAGCACGACTTAAAGATTTAAAACTCTCATAACCGACTGTTTGCATTAAATTCCGCAAATTCTCGGTAAAATCAATTTCCAGCATAAAATATGGGTGATAAAGCAAGATTTAGTTAAATCATACTCATAATGAGTTTGATTTGCAAGTGTGCTGAAAAAAAGACGTAATGGTATTATAGAAGCGCGTAAGTTAAAAATATCTAATATTCCCCGTTACTAATTATCTAAGTTGATTATTAGTAATTTGTGATTCATCCTGCCGCCCTGCATCTTATTATCATGAGTAACTTGAGTTAATTAATTTAAAACCACTCCGACAGCATAAGGGCAATTAGAATTAGTTTTCATGAAAATATTTATTTGGCCTTCTTCCTACAGATTAATAACAACCTTGTGCCTATTGGGATTGGCTGCCGCATCAGAACCCGTAAGCAACAACCAGGATGTAAAATTGCAAATTGGTATTGTCCAACGATTTGGGGCTAAACCCACAGACAAGTTAGAATTAGCACCCACAAAAGGCGATCGCTTAACATTAAAATTTACAGTGGGTACTCAGCAACAAACCCTAGTCACCGACAAACCCATCCAGTTAACAACAGTCATGCAGCCCTTAACCCAAACAGTGGTTCAGGAAGTCTTAGTGCTGGGTGACTTTCGCACCTTTGAAACAGCGGAAGATAACGCTAACCACTGGCGTTCCCTGGGGATAGAAGTGGAAATATCCCAACCAGAACGTTGGCAAGTATGGGCAAAACGGGACGTTTACAGCACTCCCTTAATTCGTCGGTTACTATTAAAAAGTATAGAAACATCCGGTGATAAAAATGCTTACTTGGCAACCAACATTTTATCAAAAGTACCAAAAATTACTTGGGTAGTAAATGGTAAAAATTATAGTCCTAATTATCTAGAAATAACTGCTGGTAAAGACTCAATTAAGGTGAATACAGATGAACAGCCCCAACCAAAGCGTGTTTATCCGGGAAAAATGACCTTGCAGCCCAACGCCTATGGGCATTATACTTTAGTAAATACAGTCCCATTGGAAACTTATGTGCGGGGAGTTTTACCCCATGAAATTGGGATAAATGCGCCAATGGCAGCCTTAGAAGCACAAGCAATTATTGCTCGCACCTATGCCTTGCGAAACCTCCGCAGATTTGCGGTAGATAATTATCAGTTATGCGCTGACACTCACTGTCAAGTTTATCAAGGACTCAGCGGAGTTGCCAAAAATACAGATCAGGCGATCGCCTCAACCAGAGGTCAGGTACTCACTTATAATAACGAAATAGTTGATGCTTTATATTCTTCCACTACAGGTGGTGTTACCGCTAACTTTAGTGATATCTGGAATGGAGAAGATCGTCCTTATTTAAAACCTGTCCTAGATGCTGCTAATCAAAATCTTTGGAACTTATCGAGTCAGAATTTAGCAAATGATCAGAACTTCGAGAAATTTATCAATCTTAAAGCGGGATTTAATGAGAGTAAATGGGATGTATTCCGTTGGCACAGAGAAACGGACATCAATAGGATTACCCAAGACTTGCAGAAATTCTTACATTCCCAAAAAAGCCCCTATAGCAAGTTCAAAAAAATTCAAGCCATGTCTGTGGTTGAACGCAGTTCCAGTGGCCGGATTTTAAAACTGGCTGTGAAAACTGATATTGGCGTTTTCACCTTACAAAAAGACGAGGTTCGCAGTGCCTTTGCTGCTCCCATTAGCACCCTCTTTTACATTCAACCATTGAATAAAGGTCAAACAAATCTGTGGGGATATGCTTTTATTGGTGGTGGTTTAGGGCATGGAGTGGGTTTAAGCCAAACAGGCGCTCAGAATTTAGCCAAATTAGGTTGGTCTAGTGCCAAGATTCTGGAGTTCTATTATCCGGGGACTAAAATTAAAAGGAGCAGGTAATTGGGGAATTGGTAAAACTCATACTCAGTCGCCAATCCCCAATCCCCTGTTTGGACTAAATTCTTGTGACTAAAGCTTAGTAAAGGTCTTCTTCTTTGTGGGTTTCGATGGTGACATCAGAAGTAGGATAAGCCACACAAGTCAATACATATTGAGCTTCGATTTGATCATCATCCAAGAAGGATTGATCAGATTGGTCAACAGTACCGGAAATAATTTTACCTGCACAGGTTGAGCAAGCACCAGCCCGACAAGAGAAGGGTAAGTCAAATTCAGCTTCTTCTGCTGCATCCAAAATATAAGTGTCGTCATCGCAGTCTATAGTCTTAGTACCGTCTGGAGTGATGAGAGTAACTTTGTAAGTAGCCATTTAATTATCCTCTGTTGTGAAATCGGCAGTATAAGTTATTTTCAAGCAAACATTACAGCTATTCTGATGGGATTAGCCGCTGGTTTAAATTTGCTTCAATTCTGATACTAAGGGAAAAGTTAAAATTTATAACAGAAAATTGACCCCGATTAGTAATGAAATTTAGTTACTTATTACCAATAAGTTTTCGTTATATAAAATCCGCAGTGGGGTAGATGTCAAAGTGCATCTTGGGGACATTTTTTGATGACGGCTTTATGAAACCTCTGGTTGGTCGGGAATTGCATCAGGTAGTTCATGTTCTACGCAGCAAAGACGCGGATACAAGTAGGCAATCAATGTTGCGACTAGAGAAAACAGACCCAGAATGATAAACATTAAACCCATGCCGCGACCATGACCAACCCCAATAATCTGTCCAATGCTATGGGCTAAAGCTCCATCTTTTGCCATGATTGGTTCAAAAAATTGATCAGCTAATGCTCCACAGGTTAGGTAGGAAAGTGGTAAAAACCCCTGTACGGCAGCACTGCGAAAAGCAAAGACCCTTCCCTGTACTTCTGGCGCTACTTTTTTCTGATAGATGACTTGAATTGATCCATTGATGATGGGAAATATAAAAAATATCAAGAAATTGGCGATCGTAAAGACAATTGTTGAAGCCGTCAACCCAGCTAATACGTAGAAGATGCCCAAAAATATCATTGACACAAATATAGTATTGATCTGGCGTTCTAACCCGCCCCAAATGCTGATCACGGCACTGCCCAGTAATAGTCCAAAACCAGCAATAGAATAGATAGTCCCTAGAGATTGAGCGGAAGCAAAGGAAAGCACTAAGGGTGTAGTTAAAGCTTCTGCACTACCAACGAGAAAGTTGATAATGGCAATGAACATGACTAATCCGAGTAGTCCAGGACGTGCCACTAAATATTTCCAGCCAAAGGTTATTTGTTGCCAAAATGAATTAGTTTCGACATCAGGATTTTCTGTGGACGAAATTTCGGGAAATTTAACTACCAGCAAACAGATCAATGCCAAGATTAATGTAGATAAATCAATGATGACAATTCCTGAAAATTCTACAGTTACTAATAAAGCTGCGGCTAATACAGGGGAGAGAATTTCAGCGATCGCTAATCTGATCTGTGTCATCGAACTGGCACGACCAAGTTGTGCTTTTGGCACAAGTAATGTAGTCGCGGAGGAATAGGCTAGTCCCTGAAAAGCATTGAAACTGGAACTAATCGCACTGACTACGCACAGACTCCAAACTTCTAAGTGATTACTGATAAATAACCAAGCAATTAGTAAGGTACATAAACCTGCACAGAAATCACTAATAATCATGATCCAGCGCCGACTCCAGCGATCGACAACCACACCAGCAATGGGAGAGATCAAAATTGCCGGTAGGGTGGTGGAGAGAATCAGCAGTGTAAATTGAGTTGTGGAATTCGTATGTTGATAGACCCAAATACTGAGCGCAAAACCCGTTGTCCGCGAGCCAACTAGGGATAAAACTTGACCAAACCAGATCAAGATGAAAACGCTCATGCTTTGAGTTATCTCTCCTGACTGACTGGAGAAATACTCAGTCCATCTCAATAAAGACGATCCAAATCTGGGTTGTTGTTGCAACTCTGGTGGGCTGTTTTCTAACATGGTAATAGTGATTATTAGTGAATTTGTGGCAAAGCTTCATGGTTTAATGTCAGATCCCCGACTTCTTAGAGAAGTGGGGGATCTAACTCTTGCAATGTTCACCAATCAAAAAATCCACAAACTTGAATAGTTGGATCTTGGACAAGCTGCTGAAGAATTTGCTGGTAATCGCTAAACAAAACCTCGATGGTTTCATTGGTAAATAACTCCGTGCTGTAGAAAACCTTAATTTCCATAGTGGGATTATTTACTGAAGGTGAAGAAACATAAATTTCTAAGGGAATTTCTCCATCCCACAAGTCGAGATCGCGCTTTATTGATACAAAGTCAACATCTAATATCCAGTTATGCCAATTTTGTGGAGGTAACATAGTTAGGGCTGCTGAGATATTCAATGGTTGTTTACTGGAAATAGTGTCAATGACTGTTTGATAGGCAATCTCTTTATTGTTCATTGCTTCTGTGAGAGTTTCTTGGGCTTGTTCTAAAAGAATTTCTCCAGTTTGCTCAGAATAGAGATCGGATCTCAAAATTACATCGTTGATGAAACAACCGATCATTTTTTCAGTTTCCACCGGACTCCGATTACCAATAGTTGCCATGACTAAAATTTCGTTCTTACTATTGCGCTTGAACAAAAGTATATTTAGAGCAGTGAGAATGATTACAAAAATGCTGACCTTTTGAGAACGACAGAGAGCTTCGATTGATGTTACAATACACGCTGGCAGAACCACAGAATAAATAGCTGCGCTGGTATTTTCGTTACTCAACTGTAGCTGATTGCTAGATATTTCATTAGATTCTAGTGAAGTATTAGTTAGCTTTTGTAGCCAGTAAGCCAATTGCTTTTCTATGACCTTTTCATTAAAGTATTGCCGTTGCCAGAGGGTAAAATCTGCGTAATGAACAGGTAATTCCGGTAGGGGTGAAGGTAAACCATTCACAAAAGCTGCATAGAGGATTCCCAACTCCTCCAACAACAAACCAAATGACCAACCATCTGTGATGATATGGTGCATATTTATTGTCAACCAATGTTCTTCTGGAGTTAGTCGCAGTAAAGTTGTTTTGATGAGCGGGACTAAAGCCAGATCAAAATGGTGATTATATTGCAGCGCAGCTAGTCTTTCTGCGACCGATGTTCGCTCTATCAAGGGTAGGTTTTGTAAGTCTATAATCTCTAATGGAATAGTTAGAAATGGAGTAATTACTTGTACAGGTTGACCTTCTACTATCGTAAAAGCCGTGCGTAATATTTCATGACGACGAATTATTTCATTGAAACTGGACTCCAACGCAATTGCAGAAAGAGAGCCAGTAAAACGTAAAATAAAAAAGCTGTTGTAGGCGCAACTTTCAGGAGCTAATTGTTGTAAATACCAGATAGACTCTTGGGCAAAAGACAGGGGAATAGAAGTGTCTCGTGCGTGAGGGACAAGCGGTGGAAAGGTATCAACTGTTATGGCATCCAGTATATGTGTAATTATTAATTGACTAAGTTCAGCGATAGTCGGGGCTGTAAATAGAGAACGCAGCGGCAGAACTATGGAAAAATGTTCTCGAATGCGAGATATTACAGATGTGATCAGGAGAGAGTGTCCCCCCAATTCAAAGAAGTTATCATAGATGCCTACCTGCTGCCGATTTAATACTGTACACCAGATTTCGGCTAATTTTGTTTCTAGCGCGGTCACAGGGGCAACAAAAGCGGTTTCTAGGGCTAAATTAGTTGTTTCTGGCTTTGGTAAAATCCGCCGGTCAACTTTACCATTAGGAGTCAAAGGTAAGGCTTTGAGCATAACAAAAGCCGCAGGTATCATATATTCAGGCAGATTTCCTTTTAGAAATTGACGTAATTCGCTACTGGTCAATGTTTCTGTTTTACTAACAATATAAGCCGTTAAATACTTGTTTTCTGGATGATCTTCGCGGACAATTACTACTACCTGCTGAACTTGAGGATGTTGGCTTAATACTGTTTCAATTTCTCCTAGTTCAATCCGAAAACCCCGAATTTTAACTTGATGATCAATCCGTCCCAGAAAATCAATATTTCCGTCTGGTAAATAGCGTCCTAAGTCTCCAGTTTTATAAAGTCGTTCATTTGCCACAAAAGGATTAGCAATAAATCGCTCAGATGTTAAGTCAGGACGATTTAAGTACCCTCTGGCTAAACTTAGTCCACCAATGTAGATTTCTCCATAAACGCCAATCGGTAGGAGTTGAAGATAGCGATCGAGAATGTAAACTTGAGTATTGGCAATAGGAAGACCTATAGGTGGAAATTTACTATCTGATGCTTCTGGTAAAATTTGTCCAGAGGTTGTAACTACTGTATTTTCGGTGGGACCATAGTTATTAAAAAACTTAAATGGTAACTTATTTGATGGATAAGAATTAAGTCTATCTCCACCAGTTAACATCGTTCGCAAAGTTGTATTTTCTGACCAAGGTAAAAGACATAATTGTTCTGCTAAGGGTGTAGGAATAAAACTAATCGTAATATGATGTGATGTCAATTTCTCTTGAAGTATTTCTGGTGAAAGCAAAAATTCTGATTTAATTAAATATATACTCGCTCCCACTACTAAATAAGACCATAATTCCCAAACAGCAGCATCAAAGGCTGTTCCGGCTAACTGTGTAGTTCGATCTGATGATTTTACTTGAAAATTATTTAAGTGCCAGAATACTAGATTTAATAATGCTGAATGTTGAATTAGTACACCTTTAGGTCTTCCTGTAGAACCAGAAGTATAGATGACATAAGCTAAATTTTCCGGGGTGAAATTATTAATAGGATTATCGCAACTTTGGCTGGCAATTTCAATTTCAAAATCTTTATCCCAACAAATAATTTTAGTTTGTGATTGCTCTAGGGTTAATGATAAATGTGGGAGTAAGGAAGAATGAGTCAAAATGATGGACATTTGTGAATCTGCCACCATATAATTAAGGCGTTCTGGGGGATAGTTAGGATCGAGTGGCACATAAGCACCACCAGCTTTAAAAATGCCCAAATATCCTACTATCATTTCCAAAGAACGTTCTAAATAAACACCCACTAATATTTCTGGTTCTACACCCAGAAACTGCAAATAATGAGCTAGTTTGTTAGCTTGTAAATTTAATTGTTTGTAGGTTAATTGCTGATCTTCAAATACTAATGCCACTGCATCAGGTGTTTTTTCTACTTGTTCCTCAAATAATTGATGAATGGATTTTTGCGGATAATCAGTTACCGTATTATTCCATTCAACTAATAACTGATGTTCTTGGGATGCTGTTAGTAAAGGTAATGTCCTAATCCGTTCTTGAGGATTAGCCACAACTGCCTCAATTAAGGTGTGAAAACTCTCAACCATCCTGGCAATAGTATCAGCATTAAATAAATTAGCATTATATTCAAATGCACCGATCAATTCAGTTCCCAATTCTGAATCTTTTTCCTGCATTGATAAGGTTAAATCAAAATTTGCCCCCGCAGTCGCTCTTTGTAGTTCTATTTGAGTAACTTGCAAATCTCTTAATTCCAGTTTTGACGAGGGAGAATTTTGCAATACAAACATGACTTGAAATAAGGGACTATGACTGAGGTGGCGCTGAGGTTGGAGGGTTTCTACAAGTTGATCAAAGGGGACATCTTGGTGAGCATAAGCATCAAGTGCCATCTGTCGCACCTGTTGGAGTAATTCTATAAATGTGGGATTTCCTTCCAGACGAGTCCGTAAAACTAAGGTATTCACAAAAAAGCCAATTAATGGCTCTAACGCGACACGATTGCGATTACTAATGGGAGAACCAATGATAATATCTTCCTGACCACTATAGCGGGAAAGTAAGATTACAAAGGCAGTGAGAAGTGTCATAAATAGGGAAGAACCCGATTTTTGACTGAGGTTTTTGAGTTTGTGCGTGAGTTGGGAATCAAATTGAAATTTCTGAAGATCACCGCGAAAGGTTTGAATTGCTGTTCGTGATTGATCTGTAGGTAATTCAATGACTGCGGGAATATCTGCTAATTGTTGTTTCCAGTAATCAAGCGCGGGTTGATTTTCCAGCCATTGTCTTTGCCAATAAGCATAGTCGGCGTACTGAATTGATAATTTGGGTAAGGGAGAAGGTAAACCCGCTGTCAAGGCTGAATAAATAACCGATAATTCTTGGAGAAAATTCCCCACTGACCAGGCATCAGAAATGATGTGGTGCATGATTATTAATAACTGATGGGATTCTGCCCCCAATTGCATCAATGTCACTCTTAAGAGAGATGATTCAGTTAGGGCAAAAGGGCGAAGATATTCATTAGTAGTTAATCTTTGTGCCTCAGCCGTTTTGTGATCTTCTGCTAATTCTTGTAAATCAATTATAGGTAAGGTAAATGCTAATTTATCAGCAATAACTTGAATGGGTTTACCATCGGCAATTCCAAAACTGGTACGCAGGGTTTCATGACGATTAATAATTGTAGCGATCGCCTGTTCAAGTCCTGTAAAGTTAAGTGATCCTTGTAAATTGAGAACTCTGACAATATTGTAAGCAGGATTTGCCCCTTCCATTTGATCGAGAAACCAAAAACGCTGCTGGGTTAATGAAAGTGGTAATTCAATATTTCGAGGAACTGGTTCTAAGGTTGGCAGTAAATTCTGAACAGAAGTGCCAATTTGTTCACTAAATGTGGCAATTGTTGGTGCGGCAAATAAACTGGCAATTGATAATTCTAGGGATAGTGCCTCACGCAATCTTGATATAACTAAACTTGCTAATAGGGAATGTCCACCCAATTCCAAAAAATTATCATGGATACCAATTTTTTCAATACCTAAAACTTCTGCCCAGATTTTAGCAATGATTTCTTGTGTGGGTGTTTGCGGAGCGATAAATTCACTTTGAATTGCTGATAAATCAGGTTCGGGTAAACTTTTTCTGTCTAACTTTCCATTAGGTAAAACTGGCAATTTCTCCATGACCATTAAGGTATGGGGAATCATATAATCTGGTAGTTTGCTGGCAAGAAAATTGCGTAATTCTCCCGAATTAAAATCTTGATTATTCACTACGATATAAGCAACTAATCGCTGACCACCAGATACATCTTCTCTGGCAGAAACAACGGCTTCTCGAATACTGGGATGGAGTTTAATTACTGCTTCAATTTCTTCTAGTTCAACCCGCATTCCGCGGATATTTACCTGAAAATCAATGCGACCAAGAATTTCTAAATTGCGATCAATTGAATAACGAGCAACATCCCCGGTTTTAAAGAGTCGTTGTTGAGGATTAAAAGGATTAATGATGAATTTCTCAACATTTGCCTCGGTGCGGTTCAGATAGCCTCGTGCTAAGGTAGAACCCGCAATATGGACTTCTCCAGACTCACCAGTTTTGACTGGTTCAAGTTGGGAGTTAAGGACATAAACTTGTTGAATGTTTGCTAAAGGATGACCAACAGGAACATAGCCATCTTCAAGATCGTAATCTTCAGGAACAGTATAAAAACCATGGCCAATACTTTCTGTTTGACCAAGAATATTAAAAAACTGCGGTGGTATTTTAAACAGATTGCGTAACTTTTTAATTAGTTGATAGGGTAGTAATTCGCCACCAAATACTATTAATCTTAATTTTGATTCGCTCAGAGATTCTGTATATTGTTGGTCTAAACTTTCTAAAGCAATGAGTCCATATCGCCATACAGAGGGTACACCATCAGAAATAGTAACACCACGTTTTTGAATTAATTCAAATAGACTTAAAGGAGTTCTGGTTTGTTCACGAGTAGCAAGAATACTGATTGCACCTTGGGATAAAGGTAAAAATAATTGTCTGACTGAAGCAGTAAAAGAGAAAGATGCTGTATGGAGATAAATATCTTGATGATTAACTGGTAGGATTTTAGCGATCGCCTGTAAATAAGCAGTTACACTGGAATGAGGCATTTGTACACCCTTCGGCTTACCAGTAGAACCGGAGGTATAGATTAAATAAGCGAGATTTTCGGCTGTGACTCCACTCACTGGATTATGGGAACTTTGACAATCAATTTTTTGCCAATCTGTATCTAGACAAATTGTTGTAGAAGTTTCAGGAAGAGATACTACCAATTGTTGTTGTGTCACCACAAATTGCAACTTAGTATCTTCCAGCATGAATGCTATGCGTTCTTGGGGATAGGCCGGGTCTATAGGTACATAAGCGCCTCCAGCTTTAAGAATACCAAGAATACCGATAATCAGATCGAGCGATCGCTCTACGCACAAGCCGACCATTACTTCAGCACCTACACCAATACTCTGTAAATAATGTGCTAACTGATTAGCTTTAGCATTCAATTCTTGGTAGGTAAGTTGCTGATTTTCAAATATTGTCGCTACTGAATCTGGTGCTGCTTTTACCTGAATTGCAAATAAATCATGGATACAAACACCATTTTCTGGCAAATCATTGATGATTTTAGTCGTACTTGATAAATCTGAACTCAAATCTAATTTCATGTTATTCATAACTATAATTCCCAATTAATTTTTGATTGAATTTGTATTTAGATTCCTGATATAGCGGTTTCTAATCTAATGAGGTACAAAATTATCTGTGTTTATCTGCGTTTATCTGCGTTCCATAATTACTTCTTGTACCTCACTTGCATGGGAACTGCTATAAAAAATTATTCTCTACTTATCTTTTGGTTGTAACTTTGCCAAATAGATTTGAATGGCTGTACCAATAAATTAATTGGATTATTAAATAAACTTGATTCCCCATCTGACAGACCAAAATCCAGCTTTTCATAACCTTTCGGTACATATAAAGTCCCAAATATCCAATCCCAAAAAGACAGAATGTAACCAAAGTTCTTATCATAATGCTTTGGCTCAACACTGTGATGAATATGATGTTGAGCAGGACTCATCAACACATGACTAACACCATGAGGGTAGTTTAACCAAATATGAGAATGTCGTAAGTTAGCACCAGTTAAATAAAAGAGAAATATCTCCCAATTAACTCCATAAATGGATAAATGTGATACTTGATTACCAAATAAATAAATCCAAATTCCCGTAGTAAAACCCAGCATTACCGTCGCAAAGATCATACTTAAAAGCAAATCAAGAGGATGAGAGCGATAAACAGTCATTGGAGTTAATACATCCGCAGAATGATGAACTTTATGAAATTCCCAAAAGAATGAACTTCTATGAGCTAAATAATGGTAACAATAATAGGCAAAATCCCCCGCTAAAGCCACAAAAATACTCAATATGACATAATGGTACCAATAAGGATTGGTGATTAAAAAAGGCGTTGTCAGGTGCGTAATTTCTGTTAAATAATCACAAATGATATTTGCTAGATTTGGTAGAGATAATATAACTGGCAATATTACAAATATTTCTAAGAGCGAAGATAAAAAATAATACTTGTATTCAGCGATCGCTGAAGGATGTAAATAAACTGCTTTTGGCAAAAGATACTGTCTTAAATTTATCTGTTCATCTTGTTGAGATAACCCTAATTTATATATAATCAAAGCTAGTAACAAAGCCGAAAGTATATATAACCAATAAATCTGAGATGAGCTGATAAATGGCACTAGGAATGGATAAAAAATTCGCAGATTTTGGATTTGTGTCATCATCTTAGATATTGGGAAAATAGAAATCTAGTAGATACTTCTGAAAATTATCCGGGGATTTGATATTTAAAGGAGAAAATAGACACATTTTATACACAAGATGTATAATTTTTTGGGTATTTTCTAATTTATGTACCATATCATGTAAAACCTATAACAGAACCTAATTATTTACAAACGCGAATTTATGAGAAATTCAAAAATGCTCAAAAACCATAAAAAACCAGCTCTGAAAATTTAAAATCGTTTAATTACTTCTTTATCCTGAGTTTTACAGGATTTTTAAGCTGTATTATATTTATGGTAATGTTTCCAAAATTACCAAAGAGCGATAATATTTTACATTGATGAAAAATACCCTAGAAGTTCGTCAAATTTATTTTGACGGGTAATGATAGGAAAAAACTTCTGTTTTTTCCTCCCCTACTCCCCCCTGCCCCTCTTCTCCCCCTGCTTGCCTTTACCCGTCATTTTTGGATTGACAGACTACTAGAGAGGTATTAGATATTTCCTGATGGTGGCTTGTTGATAAAATACCAATGGCATTAAACCGAAACATTGAAAACTGGTGATAAATTTATGGACAATAACGAACTACCTTTATGTACACACAATCTCAGAGTCGGTTTAGTGGGAACAGGCTATGCGGCTAAACTCAGGGCTGAGGCGTTATTACAAGATCCTCGAACTGATTTAATAGCCATAACTGGCAATCCTGAAAGAACAGCGGTTTTAGCCCAAGAATACGCAACTGAAGCGATGGATTCTTGGCAACAGCTAGTAGAACGGGAAGATTTAGATATGGTGGTGATCTGCACCATTAATCAAGATCATGGTAAAATTGCTTATGCTGCCTTATCTAGCGGTAAACACGTCATTGTTGAATATCCTTTGTCTGTAGATGTCAAAGAAGCTGAAGAACTGATTGCTTTAGCAAAAACAGTCAACAAGCTTCTGCACGTCGAACACATTGAATTATTGGGTGGTTGGCATCAAACTTTAAAACAATACCTAGACCAAATTGGTGATTTGTTTTATGTTCGCTATAGTACCCTGAATCCCCAGCATCCAGCCCCGCGGAAGTGGACTTATAATCATGAGATGTTTGGCTTTCCCCTAATTGGGGCATTATCTCGGTTACATCGTCTGATTGATTTGTTCGGTGAAGTCTTCACTGTCAATTGTCACCAACGATATTGGCAAACTGAGTCTGATTATTACCAAACCTGTTTATGTTCAGCCCAATTATGCTTTGACAGTGGATTATTGGCACAGGTAATTTATGGTAAGGGGGAAACTTTGTGGCAATCAGAACGCAAATTAGAAGTTCAAGGTGAAAAAGGGGAAATAATTCTCGATGGTGATACCGGAATGTTAGTCTTAGCAGCAGGAACAAAGTTGATTGAAGTGGGAACGCGACGGGGTTTATTTGCCAAAGATACAACTATGGTATTAGACCATCTATTTGATGGTAGTCCCTTATATATCACCCCAGAACAAAGCTTATATGCTCTCAAGGTAGCAGATGCTGCACACAGAGCGGCAACAACTGGACTAACTATATTTTTAAAACAGTAGATAGAAAATTGATGAAAATCGAAACCATAGTCATTTTATCCCAACGAGAAATCGAAAAAATGCGCCGTGCTGGCAGCTTGGCCGCCAAGTTATTACAACATTTAGAACCTTTGATTAAACCGGGAGTTAGCACTCTACAATTGAATGATGAAGCGGAAAGATGGACTCAAAAGCATGGAGCAAAAAGCGCTCCTTTAGGTTATAAAGGTTATCCTAAATCTATTTGTACCAGTGTGAATGAGGTGATTTGTCATGGTATTCCCAATGCTAAACAAATTCTCAAGGATGGGGACATTATTAATATAGATGTTACGCCCATTGTTGAAGGTTATCATGGTGATACATCAAAAACATTTCTGGTTGGTAATCCTAGTCCCACAGCCCAAAAATTAGTAGAGGTAACCCAAGAGTGTTTGCGGTTGGGGATTGCAGAAGTAAAACCAGGGGCAAAAATTGGGGATATTGGGGCAGCGATTCAAGAGTATGCGGAGTCTTTCGGCTTTTCTGTGGTGCGGGATTTTGTGGGACATGGAATCAGCAATATTTTCCATACTGCACCGGATGTTCCCCATTATGGCATCAGAGGTAGAGGCAAGAAACTTAGAGCCGGCATGGTGTTTACTATTGAACCAATGATTAATGAAGGCACTCACGAAGCCGAAATGCTGAATGATGGTTGGACTGCGGTAACAAGCGATCGCTTACTTTCTGCTCAATTCGAGCATACCATAGCTGTCACCGAAGATGGTGTAGAAATTCTGACTTTGCCAGAAAATTTATAGTCACCGAGTCAGGAGTCAGGAGTCAGGAGTCAGGAGTCAGGAGTCAGGAGTCAGGAGTCAGGAGTCAGGAGGAAGAAAGAAGGAGGAAGAAAGAAGGAGGAAGAAAGAAGAAAGAAGAAAGAAGGAAGAAGGAAGAAGGAAGAAGGAAGAAGGAAGAAGGAGAAAATGCTTTTTATTGTCAACGAATTTGGACGTTAATTTTATAAGTTTTTAACGGTGGAAGATTTCTTTCCCAGGGACGTAAATAGTGAAGTTCTAGCATGGTTGAACCCAAATTTTGGGCTAAAAACCGGAAAACTTGATTTTCAGATGCTCCAGGGGCTTCTGCTTCTATTGGTTTTAATACTGAATCTCCCAAAGATTTGAGTTTATCAGGATCATTTTTAATAATTTGCCAACTATAGCCTATTCCTGGGTTGGTTAACAATTCAACAATCATAATATTACCTTTTTGAATAATAATCTGACTGTTATTGTTAGTATCGTTGACAGTGATTTCTGAGTTAGACATGGGAGGAGTAGCAGCATTACTAACTTGAAAAATAATGGTCAAGGTAGTTAGCAGAGAAATAATCAAAAAGACTCGCTTGGTAAAAGTCATAATTTTAATCTACCTTGTCGAGTGAATTCAAAAAAATCAATTTAGGTTAGATAAAACTTGCGCTTTACCCAACCTAAAATCAAAAAATTATCGAGAGATGTTTTTGGAATTAACTTTAATTAATTCTGGATTGATTTGGAAGATGTTGATTTTTTTCAACAAGTCAGGAGACAATTTATAGAAGTTGCTTCTGGCTTGAGTCCAAGCTGCGCCATAACCGATGCTATTACTGTTATAACCAATCCACATATAACCATTGTCACCCCAACCTGTACCCCAAGAATTTTTGATTAACCAGGCTTGTTTTTGATCATCCCAACCAATGAGGGTGACACCATGATTGATAGGACCTTGTGCTTGTTCGTTAAATACGCCGCTAACATAACCTTGGAAAGCAGGAGTAACTCGGACAGCAACTGTTAAGGGTCCATATTTACACATGGCCAGTTTCATTTCTGCAACTGTGGGAATTCCACCATCAGGTTTAACATATCCCCAGGCTATGGAACGGTAGGGAGTGGCTATGCTGGGGTCGTAGGGATTATTGGTGGCGGTATAGGGTACAGTAGCTTCGGTAGCTGTGCCTTTGCTAATGAGGAAATCAAATGCTTTAGACCACCAACCACCACCACAACTACCTGAACCACCCCAGTTGATAATTTGCTGTTCTGAAGCATCAGCAGCGGTGTTATTCCGAATTAGATTACTACCTTCGTATGCTCCCAAGGTAGCAAATGCCCAACAACTGCCGCAACCTCCTTGGTTCCGAACTGGGGTAACTTTATTGAAAGTCCGCCAATCAAAGGATTTTGCGGAAGCAAAGCAGCCACGAGCTTTAATTAATTGTAATTCAGGGATTACTCCTGGATTAATGCGTTCAAATTTCTCGCGTTCGGCTAAATCAATATTTAAGATTTGTGCAGCAACGGCATTTTGGATATTAGCCTGTGTTGGTAAATCATCTGGTGCTTTAGTGGCGGCTAGTTGCTCTAGTTTATAATCTAAGGCTGTGGTGTAACCTACCTCAAAAGTTAGATTTTTTGACTGGATATCACGGCGTAATTCCAGTATTTGATTTTTAATGATTAAGGGAGCTTTTTGTTCTCGTTCAAGATAAAGGGGATTGATTTTTATTTGAGATAAATTTCTCTCTACAGTTGAAGAAGCGGGAATTCTTATTTGGCGTTGAATTGGTTGAGCAAAAGCTATGTTTTGGAAGATTCCCAAACTCAATAAAGCCGCACTAGATATTTGCAGAAATTTGGAATTTTTCATCAAATTAAATTATCCTCAAACTTATTAGTTAAGGTTTAGTCTGTTTTTTTTAAAGAGTTTTTTTTACCCATTGATGGGTATGGCTGTTGACTTGTGGTTTGTAGATTTAGTTCCAAGATTTTTGAATATTAAGAATTGTCAATTTCCTGTTAGATAGGTCAAAGAGAAGCGTCTTAGTATAATTATTTCTTTAAAGATTTAGAAACTTAAAGAATGGTCATTTTCCTAACTCTTATCTTCCTAATTTATTGGGAATTCCTTCACAACCACCGGGAATTGTCCGTCTGGTTTTTTCTCCACACCAGGTACAGCAATAGTAACGGGTAGATTCGGACATTCTTTGAGCATTGGTGAAGTCGGCATTTTCCACAACTGCGCCGGTGTGTTCTCCTGTTTCGTAGTTGGGTGGTTCGGTGCGACTGCGGGGGGATGCCTGTTCTAGTAAACCATAAAATAGGCGCACTCCGTTTAAGTCAGCGTTGGTCAAATTGGCATCATATAAGATTGTGCGGGAAAGGTTGGCTTTGACTAAATCGCAATTGCTGAGATTAGCACGAATGAGGTTGGCTTCACTTAAATCTGTCCAGCGCAAATCATTGTCGGCTAAATCTGCACCTGCTAACATGACACCTAAGTCAATGACGCGCACTCCTTCTAAACGATCTTCGGCATAACCACCACTACCATCTAGAATAGCTCTTCCTAGTCGGCGATCGCGCTGGAGAGGAGAGAGTAATTTGGAACGGGAAAGAAACCGCAGAATTTTGGCTTTACCACTGCCATCTACACTACTAAATATAGCAGCGGTGCGTCCTTCAGCGATCGCTCTTTCTTGCGGCCAGTCTTCTAATAATCCTTCTTCATCTAATACTAAGTCGGAAACTCCTTGAAAGTAGGAGTCTATGGTTTGTTGTTGGGTAATGATATTTTGCTGTACAGTCAGGAGGTTTTGTTGGATAGTTAAGTCTTTGGAAATTACATATTGTCGCCATGCTACATAAACGGCGATAATGGCAATGGCAATTTGTCCCAATGCTCCAAACCATTCTGCTAAAGTACCAGAGGCATCCCAGTTAACTCTTCTTCCCCAACGCAGTAAGCCACTACCTAAATTAGTAAATCTGAATAAGCCAATTATTCCGACTATTACTCCTATTAAACCCACAAATACATTTCTATCTTGAGGTGAAAACCACTCTTGGATGACATTTCGCAACCACGGAAAGAGGATGAACAGTGATAACGCTAAGGTTGCCAAAGTTCCCAAAATGCCCAGAAATGAGTTATTAATGACAATACTAATGATAGTTGTGGCGATCGCCAAACTAGTGAATAATAAAATTCTGGGGGTGATAGCAGTTTGCAGGCTGGAGTTGCTCTCAACCAGAACCGCAGTTCCTTTGATCATATTTGTCTTGAAGGCAGATTGTCCAGATATTTGTTTTTTTTCTAATCCTTCTGTTAGTAATAAGTGATCACTACCACCAGTTTCTAATTCATCTTCTTGATTTATTTCTGAGTTAGATGAGTCAGGTTCAATTGTCATAATTTTTATTTTCCTCCCATCGTCTCACTATAAATTTCCACGCCGTAAAAATACTTACATTCACAGTATTATATACTTCTAATACCAAATTAAGATGAAGCTGGATAAAATCAGATTTTTAGAATATTTGACCGCAGATAAACGCAGATAAACGCAGATAAACGCAGATAAGTACCAATAATTATGATTCTGTGTCTCCATTAAGCAACAAGCAGTAAATTTTATCACAGATCATTTAAAATTTCTGTGTGGGATGATTCTTTTTTAGGGTTAGTAACCCAGATTGATCTAGTTCAGCTAAGTTTGTACTTACCAATAATTGATTTATTGACTATGAGTATGGTATTGTATTCATAACTTCTGATGAAAACCTTATCCAAATCTTCATCTTGAGTTTACATAATCAAATAACAATTAAGCACAATTAGTTGATTTTGATACGACTTTTAACTTCCCATCAGTTTTAGGATAATTGTATGATTTTTGTAGGTGCAGTATGATAATTTGGCGACAATTAATTACCTCTAGTTTAATCAGTTTTTTGGCGATTGGCTGTAGTGATTTGGCAAATTCTTCACCAGATAATACCAAACAAGTTGTTCAAGAAAGCAATGTTAATCAACTAATTACAGAGGTACAAGATAGTCAAAAAGCAGAAAATTTATTACTACAGGGAAATGGCTTGTTAGATACCCATCGTTATCAAGAAGCTTTAGGGGTATATAATCAGGTGATAGCTATTAAAACCGATAGTGCGGAGACTTGGGTAAATCGCGGCTATGCTTTGATTGAGTTGCAACAGTATCCAGAAGCTGTAGAATCTTATGATAAGGCGATCGCTATTCGCCCAAATAAAGATGAGGCTTGGTATAATCGTGGTATTGCTTTAACGGCTTTACGAAATTACGAAGAAGCTGTAAAATCTTATGATGAAGCGATCGCTATTCGCCCAAATAAAGATGTGGCTTGGATTAACCGAGGCATTGCTCTGACTAAATTACAACGCTACAAAGAAGCTTTAGCATCTTATAATCAAGCAATTACCATCGATCCTAATTTGCATAAAGCATATTATAACAAAGCTTGTAATTATGCCTTGCAAAATAATCTAGAACTAGCAATTGATAACCTCAAAAAAGCTATTCAATTTGTCCCCAAAAAATATCAAAACTTAGCGAAAACTGACCCGGATTTTGATAAAATTCGGGGTGAACAGCGGTTTCAAGCATTATTACATTGACACTCCCCGGTCTAAAGACATGGGGATTCTTGGTTCAACGAGACCTGTCAATTCCGGGGTTTTCAGCTTATTTTCTTATAACGAAAATAGTTAACTCTGCGCTATCAAACACCACTTTTACTTCTTCTTCTTCTTCTTCTTCTTCTTCCTCCTGACTCCTCCCCTATGTCCCAACTTCAACGCATTACTATTCATCCCCAGCAAGTTCAAGCCAACCAGCTTTTATTAACACCTCAACAACAACATTATTTGCTGCGGGTATTGCGCTTGCGAGATGGTGATAAATTTATTGTCATGGATGGTATGGGGAAATGGTGGTTAGCGCGGTTACAAGGGGAACAGGGAGAGGTTTTAGAACTGCTGGAGGTAAAAACTGAATTACCTGTGGCTATTACCTTGATGATGGCATTACCAAAGGGAAATGGATTTGATGAAATTGTCCGGTGTTGTACGGAGTTGGGAGTAACTTGTATTGCACCTGTTTTGAGCGATCGCACCCTATTAAATCCCAGTCACCAAAAACTAGAACGCTGGCAGCGCATAGCTTCAGAAGCCGCTGAACAGTCAGAACGGGCTGTTGTTCCCACCATCCTCCAACCCGTAGCTTTCAACACTGCCATAAAAGAAACTACTGCCACTCATCGTTATATCTGTGAAGCCCGTGGGGATTATCCTCATCTACAGCAGGTAATCAATAAAACTGCAAATGGGATAATTATTGCCATTGGACCAGAAGGAGGTTGGACAAATCAAGAACTAGAAATAGCCATAGCATCAGGATTTCAGCCCATTTCCTTGGGTCGTCGGATTCTTCGCGCAGTCACCGCACCCATAGTTGCGATATCTTTAATAGCAGCATATTTTGAATGATCTCCTTAAAACCATCAAAACAACATCTGATTATTTTTACCCGCTACCCAGAACCAGGGAAAACAAAAACCCGGTTAATACCTGCTTTGGGTGATGTTGGTGCTGCTAATTTACAAAAGCAGATGACTGAAGATACTATTTCTCAGGTTAAGGAATTACAAAAAATGTCTAAGACATCTGTAGAAATACGGTTTACGGGTGGCGATTTACAAGTAATGCTAAATTGGTTAGGAAATGATTTACTATATCAATTTCAAGGTGAGGGAGATTTAGGTAAAAGAATGGAGCGATCGCTCATCAATGCGTTTAATCAAAAAGCAGAACGAGTCATCATCATTGGTACAGACTGCCCTGATCTAAACTCGCAAATTTTAATAACCGCTTTCGAGCAATTAGAGGTTTTTAATCTTGTCCTGGGACCAGCCCTGGACGGTGGTTATTATTTAATTGGATTACAACAACCAATAGCCGAATTATTTATGAATATTTCCTGGGGAACTGCTCAAGTATTCGTAAAAACAGTAGAAATTGCTCAAAAGTTAAATTTATCAATTGGCTATCTGCAATCTTTAGCAGATATTGATCGTCCAGAGGATCTTAACCCCTAAACTGTTTTCCTTGACAAATTATTGTTATTTATTCAGGAAAAAATTTGATACACTAACCTTCTATCAAACATCCGCCTAAAGTCTGATTTTAAAGAAACTATGTTTAAATTCCCTCAAGTATTTCCCGTATTAGGTTTACCAGTGCATATAATGAGTAATTATCCAAACTGGTTATTAGATTGCTTAAAAGCAGGTCAAGGGACTCATGTAGTCACCCTCAATGCCGAAATGACTATGCAAGCAGAGCGCAATCTCCCCTTAGCAAAAATCATTAAAAATGCTGAATTAGTTATTCCCGACGGCGCAGGAGTAGCTCTCTATTTACAATATTTATTAGGACAAAAAGTTCACCGGTTTCCCGGAATTGAATTAGCAGAAAGCCTTTTACAAATAATAGATCAAGAACAAACATCTGCTTCAATATTTTTCTATGGAGGCGCACCAGGAATAGCCGAAAAAGCAGCAGATTTATGGCAAAAACAACTTCCCACTCTCAAAATATCCGGCACACATTCTGGTTATCATTCTTTAGCAGAAGAACAACAGTTATTGCAAACTCTGACTCAACTACAGCCACAAGTAATATTTGTTGGTTTGGGAGTACCACGTCAAGAATTATGGATTGCTGAACACCGTCATTTGTGTCCTCACTCCATTTGGGTAGGTGTTGGTGGTAGTTTTGATATTTGGTCAGGAATAAAAACTCGCGCTCCCCGTTGGTTAGCAAACAATAATTTAGAATGGCTATATAGACTATATCAAGAACCTTGGCGGTGGCAACGAATGTTAGCCCTACCAGAGTTCGTTTACAAATCCTTGATTTATCGTTGGACTAGGAAAGATGTTAATCGTTGGGAGTTCTGAGTTCAACGGCAATACGGAAACAGTTCACAACGAAGAACGACAAACTCAACGTCAAGTTGGGACAATGATAGAGCGCCATATAAACCAGGTTCACCCTTTGGACTGGGTTCACCCTTTGGACCCTGCAACCCAGGTATACCCGCTTTAGATAAGGCATCTTGTGCTAATTGCTTCGCCGCCGCCGCTTCACCTTGTGTCATGGTAATTTGCTTGTAAATCCAGAATTCGGCAGGGATATTTCTTCTATTTAGGGATACACAAATAACGTAGTTAACTAAGGTCAAACAACGTCAATTGCTTATAATTTGCTCTCTGATTGACCTTACTCGTAAGTTTGCTTTTAGGTTCTAGAGTCTGGGGCTTATCCTTGCCCGTTGTCGCCTCGGTCTCTACTATCAGAGATTCCCGAAACTTCTGAGTTCGTTCTAGCAAGATTACTTTTACATTGGAATGTTTCATGTATCGAGTGATTTCAACGTCACTCATTCTTGCTAGAACGTTATCAGCAGCGTTAGTATCTGAGTGCATCACGACCCCATCATGTCCGGTAAACTTGTCACCATTTCTACTACCCGTTAAGGTACTAAATCTGGAGTCAAGTTGTGACGTATATGCACAATTAACACTAACAACCGTGCAACCTACACGGGTTGAAACTTGTTTGAGGGCATCCGCAACTATCCCCTTGCACCATGAAGAAACATTTCTCTTCATGCGCTTTCTCATGGGCTTTTTGCCTTTTAGTGCTTCCGTCAAATCTTCAAAAGCTACCTTGATTGCATCTGTCATCAAGTCATGCGTAGCTGTAAAAACTATTGTTTGAATCCTACCTTTAAAGGATGTTTCCCGATTATTCCACTTGATTTTACCAAGGTTATTCCGTTTAATTCTATCAGCCTTGGCACTGTTTCCTTTCTTCGTAGACTTGTTAAAAACTGACCTGATTTTATTACGTTTAACTTGTTTCGCTGTTCTGTAATCGGTTTCTTGAGTTTGGATTTTACCAAAATCATTACCCAAAAATCTAGCACCATCGTTAGAAGATGTGGCATAAACTTCGGTGTAACCTCTATCACATCCAATTATTTTACCATCGGTCTTTTTTCCAGCTTTTTGGATATCAGTTGTGTAGTGAATGTCCCATCTACCATTACGCTTAATTAACCTTATCTGACACTTTATTTCTGTTGGTAAAGTCGTTGGTAGTTTTAGAGTTTTACATGGAGTTAAACCTCCAAAACGCAACCACACCACACCTTTATCATCCATTTTAGTATCATAAGCTTTCACGATAATTTGGTTACAAACTTTCGTGTGACCTCGATACCAAAACTTTCTAACTAAGGTGCAAAGTTTTGGGTGTTCCAACCATTCACGGCTTTCTAGGGTAAGTTGTAAAACTCCTTTTTTAGCCTGAAACGATTGGAACGATTGACCCAAAGATTTCATCACCTTCTCAACACAAGCAGCCTGAACTAAATGAATATCATCAATTACGTCATAGAGAGTTGCTTCCCATAACTTAGCAGGTAATTGGTACTTGTCTTTCGACGTGCGTAGCTGTTTGTCAATCTCAAATTTAGAAACGCCCCAGGCTTTCAACGACCCGAACTCATTCCACAAATCAGAGCGTAGTTTACCCAAGCTCAAAGCAATCAAATCAAGCTCGTTAGATTTCCACTTATTTAGTTTTTGAGTCCCTAAAATAGCTATTCTCGTAACGGTTAATTGATTCTTTACCTTGAGTTTCATAGGCTTGGTTTACTACGTCTTTTACTACTATACACCCATTGACTCGTATTGACTACTATTTGTTTCATGAATATTTTGCTCTTCGGCTATTTTTTTCTTGTAAGCCCTAAGGAAGTAAAGTTTGGAGGAAAAGCAGTGCATGATAGCCATAAAATCCTGCATTAACTCTTCGTGCGGTGATAGTTTGGCATTGTTTACCACAACAATTTTGCAGCCGTGAAGGTTGCAAAACCACTCAACGAACTCAAAGCCAAATCTGCATAACCTGTCCTTGTGTCCCACGACAATTTCAGAGATTTGATTCTGGGCAACTTGAGTCATTAATTTAAGAAAGTTTTTCCGCTTCCAGTTCATGCCACTAGCCACATCCTTAACGACTCGACATCCTGGGTAAGTTTTGCCTAAAAATTCTATTTGTGTGTCAAGGTCTAACAACTGGGTTTTTGTGCTGACACGGGCATAAAGAACCCGCTCTTTATCCGTTGAGACTGTTTTGATAAATGCTGACTCTGGATATCTTCGATGTCCACCAGGGGAACGGATACATTCTATTTTCCCTAAGTCAGCCCATTCTGCCGTCGTCTTAGGGTGATAGCCAAATTGTTTGTAAACTTGTTCTGGGGTTAGGTATTTCATCTTTCGGTTAAATACGATTAACCCCAGTATACTACGTTATTTTAGGATTTGAGAGTGCGGCAATATCTAGTCAAGGTCAAATATTGAAAACGCTGAAAGCTAATGGGTGAGGAGGGAATCGAACCCGCAACCAATTGATTAAGAGTCAACTGCTCTACCGTTGAGCTACTCACCCGCTGACAAAGCCATCATATCAGACTTTTGACTTTAGCGCTAGTGTTGCAGCTAAAAAACTGGAAACAGTGGAAATTGCATGATAAAAGTAGTTTAACTGTTGTACATAGGTTTTGCTGAAAAAGTTGTCTGTAAGGGCAGGGAACAGGGGAAAGAGAGAGTATTTTGCCATAATTTACAAAAATATGTCTTATTTCTTATACATAGCAAGCTTTATGAGATTTTTTTTGTTTAGATTTTGCATACTATGTACTCAAGAGCCAAATCTTTTTTTTCATAACGATTATACTCAAAACGGTTGGGACATGGACTTTTGTAAAATCACGAAAAACCTAGATTTGTAGGAGTTTAGCAATGCTAAACCCCTAACCGCTTAAATCAAATAATTAAGGCGTGTTGAGTATATTTACTAGAAAGTCAAAAAGTCCCTATCAACTAGAATTCAGTAAAAAATCTGGAGATGATTTTGTAGTGAGGGCTTCAGCCCTCAAATGAGGAATAAATTCCTCACTACAAACTTTGAATTATTCAAGCCGTTCTACTTAACCTAACAACTCAATGTTAGAAAAGATGAAATCTTGAATAGAAATGCGTTCTGCGATTTCCGTGCGGATTTCCCGACGGTTGAGAATGTAGTAATTTCCTACCTTTTCATATTCATCAGTAAAATCGCTTTTACCGCCCTTTTGAGCGGCGGTTTCGGGGTCATGATAAACAGAATTGTATGTGTGAGAAAGATATCCTTCTCCAGTGTCGTGACTACTGAAAGTGTCAATAGTCACAAAAGTACCGTGAATTAAACGGTGAACGTGGCAAACTTCATTGTTACGCACTTTGTACTTATCTCCTTCTGACTTTCCACCAACAAAAATTTCGACTGCGCCGGTTGCGTCAGTGTCACCGGGTCTAAAAGTATTTGCGCCGTGGGTTTGTTCAAAAGCGCGACGGACACGGTGAACGGCGATTTCCCAAGCTTGTCCGTGAATGGCTTTTTTAGCAGCTTCGTCTTCCACATTCAGAACTTCTGCCTTCATATTGGCATCAATCACCACTTGACCTTTGATCACTTGGTCATCATACTTATAAGTAATATCTGCGGTATAGCCAGGGAAATTTCCATCCCAAGTATAACGGTTTTGATAGGCAGCCTGAAAAAGTTCTTGGGCTGAGATTTGAGTAACTGTCATCGTGCTTGTCCTCTGGTTACAAGTTAAAATAGCTTTTTATCGTTGCTGGTATTAGCATAGAGGTAATTATCGAGGTTCGCATAGACCCCAAATGGGTACACTTATGGCTAAAACTCTCCACGCCATTTTTCAAGCGATCGCTAATGTCCAAAATGAGCAAGAATTAAAACTAGCTCTCATGGATACCATTGGCGACCATTTTGCAGTACAACATTGGGGTATGGATCTCCTAGGTGACCAATTAGATACTCAAATTGAAATTCCCGCTGTCTGCTTAGAAGCTAACCCCATTGGGCGTTATGTTGTCGAACGTCACGCCCCCACCCATGAACAATTAATTTTATCCCCAGAAGACTGGAAAAACTATTGCACTCGTCACGAACACGTAATGACTGGTCCGATAGTTTGTAATGGTCAATTAGTGGGGACTTTAAACTTTGCTCGTGACCCCGGAAGTCAGCCTTTTGATAGTAATGATTTAGCTGATTTAAGTGCAGTTTGTTTACATTTATCAGCGAAAATGGCCACACTCCAAGCAACACCAAAAACCTTTGCATCTGCTGGTAATTGTCCTCTCACAGCGCGAGAATTAGAAATTGCCAAATTAGTGGCTCAAGGTTTAACTAATGGGGAAATTGCCGTTAAATTATGGATTACTCAAAATTCTGTCAAGCAAGCTTTAAAAAGGATGTTCCGTAAATTAGACGTTTCTACTCGTGCGGAAATGGTGGCAAAACTACAAGATAGATTAGTTTCCTAATAGCTATAAGTAGATCATCATAGAATGATAGATTATAGATACCCGACTTATTTAAGAAGTCGGGTATCTGAGTATTCAAATATATTACTCTTTTGCTACAGTTAATATCAAAATATTTTGTTAATGTCAAAAGAAATCCGATTATATTTTGATAATTGTAGGTTGGGTTAAGCGACAGCAACCCAACAAAATTTCAGAAATGTTGTCTTGATTTATAAACATAGTTTTATTCTATTATGCACAAATTATTAACTGGAGCTTTGTCCACAGAAAAATTGACAGTGAAAATCCCCAACTTACCTCTATCATTAGCAGGATTAAAGTTGGTACAAATGTCAGATTTTCACTATGATAATGGTTTATTATCAGAAAAAATGTTAACAGAAGCAATTGCGGTTAGTAATGCAGCAAAACCAGATTTAGTCATTTTAACTGGCGACTATGTTAACACAATTGCTAAACCAATTCATCAACTAGCACTAAGATTAAAAAATCTAGAAAGTCGCTATGGTGTCTATGCTATCCTTGGCAATCATGATATTTATTATCCAACTTCCAAATCAGAAATTACAAATGCTTTAACAAATGTGGGGATTAATGTACTTTGGAATCAAATTGCTTACCCAGTTGGAGAAAAATTACCTCTAGTGGGATTAGCGGATTTTTATGCAAAAGAATTTAATCCAGAAGCAATTATGAATAAACTTGATTCTACTACACCTCGGATTGTCTTATCTCATCACCCAGATACAGCCGAAATTCTCAAAAAATGGCGGGTAGATTTACAATTATCTGGTCATAGTCACGGAGGACAAATCGTAATTCCTGGACTGGGACCTGCAATGATTTACTATGCAAAAATAGTCAAAAAAATCCCCAAAAAAATTCGGCGTAAATTACCATTTTTACGGAAAACCCATTCTATATTACGCCATTGGCAATGGTCACAGGGTTTACATAAAGTGGGAAATAATCAATTATATGTAAATCGAGGTCTAGGAACTTATTTCCCCGGACGGTTATTTTGTCCACCAGAGGTTACTATTATTATACTCAAAACGGCTTGATTGTTTGATTCTAAACGTAGGGGTTTAGCTCTTGCTTTACCCCTACACATCTGGGTTCTTTGTCATTTGGCAAAAGTTTAAATCTCACCCGTGTTTAGTATACCTTGGAAATTTCTTAATCTATTTCTTCCTTTGCGCCTTTGCTCCTTTGCCCCTTTGCGCGAAACAAAAACAATATAGTACAATAGAAAATTAGCATCAAATTGTGATTTTTTATGTCTGCTACGCCGTTTGTATCTCAGCTAGATTCTCCTAACTCGACTAAATCTGAACTTCTTCCCCCTCTCCTTGGTGCTTCCGTGACGGAGTTAACTGCTTGGGTACAGCAGCAGGGACAACCGAGTTATCGGGGTAAGCAATTGCATGATTGGATCTATAATAAGAGTGTGCGATCGCTCGCTGATATTTCTGTATTTCCGAAAAATTGGCGTTTGCAAGTTGCAGATGTTCCCATAGGTCGTTCTTCTCTACATTACCGCTCCGTTGCCCCCGATGATACCGTCAAATATCTCCTCAAATTGACTGACGGGGAAATTGTGGAAACGGTAGGTATTCCCAGCGATAAACGGTTAACAGTCTGCGTTTCTACTCAAGTTGGTTGTCCTATGGCTTGTGATTTCTGTGCAACTGGGAAAGGTGGTTATAAGCGTAATCTTACCCGTGCGGAAATTGTTGATCAAGTCCTGACTGTCCAAGAGGATTTTCAAGAACGGGTGAGTAATGTGGTATTCATGGGCATGGGTGAACCATTGTTGAATACGGAAAATGTGCTTTTAGCGATTAAATCCATTAATCAAGATCTGGGAATTGGTGCGCGATTTATTACACTGTCTACTGTAGGTATCCGCGATCGCATTCTTGAAGTCGCCCAACACCAACTACAAATTACCCTCGCTGTCAGTCTCCACGCACCCAACCAAGCATTACGAGAACAACTCATTCCCAGCGCCAAACCCTACCCCATAGAAGACTTACTGGCAGAATGTCGAGAATATGTAGAAATAACTGGACGCAGAGTTAGTTTTGAATATGTTCTTCTCGCTGGAGTCAACGACTTACCCGAACACGCTTTAGAACTATCAAAACGTCTGCGGGGTTTTCAAAGTCACGTTAACTTAATTCCCTATAATCCCATTCAAGAAGTAGATTATAAAAGACCAACCCGTGAGAGAATAGAAGCCTTTGTTAACGTTCTCCAACAACAAAATACTGCGGTTAGTGTCCGTTATTCTCGCGGTTTAGAAGCCGATGCTGCTTGTGGACAATTAAGAACAACAAAAAGGTAATTAAAATTGTCAATTATTTCCTAGCATAAATGCCTGGTGCATAAGCCTCAATTACTTTACCGGTGCGGGTGCAAGTTATCATTAGGTAATCGCAACTAGGGCATTGTGTCCGCGTAATTTGACTATCAGAAATATAGTGACGTTCAGCAGCACTACCGCAATTTGGGCAATGAATCTTTTGTGATACTTGCATTTTAAAACCCCTGGATTTAATAATTTTTTAGAAAAAGTGACAAAAATTGTTTAATTGTTGTGAATGTGAAAAATTTGATATCTTCGGTCATTATCTTAAACCTGATAATTATTATCATCATACCTGAGATATATAAATTTACTTTAGATGTAACTTTCCTTAGATTAGCAGTGATCCCTATGGTGCAATCCTTGAGATAGTCTTGTTTATTCTTGTGGAAAAATAAATTATTTTTCCATTCAAGCGTTACCAAATAGAAAAAACTGTAATCAAAGTCACAAAATCAATAGTTTTATATTTAATTAATATTTGGACAGACCACATACCTATCCCACCAGTCATACAATTATTGTGGGGTGGGCTTCTAGCCCGTCCATTGAGTATTTATACTAGACACTAGGAAAATATATTAGTCCGTTAAAACGGACTTGAGCTATGAGACAGGGAATTTATTCCCTGACGGTTGTGGAAGGCAACAGATAAGCCGTTTTGAGTATAATTGTATTTACCTACTTAGCCATGAATAAAAAAGTAAGTAGTCATCCCAAAAGCTACCACAATCACGAATTTTCGCACCAAGCTGGGTTCTAGTCTGCGGGCAAAATGAGCGCATAAATAACCACCCAGAGAACCACCAACCGCCATGATCATAACTTGATGCCAAGCAATCAAATTAGCGAACATAAAAGGAATAATTGCCACACCATTAATGCAACTACCCAATAAAGTTTTAAAAGCATTAATAGAGTGAATATTTTTCATCCCTAAAAAGGTTAAAGTTGCTAACATTAAAATGCCTATACCCGCACCGAAAAACCCACCATATATAGAGATTGCCAATTGAGAAACTAGGAGAATAAATAAAGGTGGAGGTGCAGAAACATCATTTTTACTCTGAAGTTGCAGCCAGCTTTTTAGAGATTCACTAAATGTAAATATCAATGTTGCTGATAGTAACAAATAGGGCAGCATCTTTTTAAATACATCCGGTGATGTGTATAATAAAGCTACAGAACCAATGACACCACCAACTAAACTGGTACCAGCTAGTAATAATAATTGTCGTTTTTCGATGTTTAAATCTCGACGATAAGCTCCTGCACTAGCTATAGCTGCTATCCACAGTGCAGTATTATTTGTAGCATTAGCGTTAATTGGGGCGATACCTGTAAATATCAGGGTAGGAAAGGTAATAAAACTGCCACCACCCGCTACAGCATTGAGTCCACCGGCAATAAATGCGGTGCTGAACAGAAGTAAGCTATGGATTAAAGTTAAATCTTGAGGCATTTTCTGTAATTAATAAACTCAGTTATACTGTTGTACAATAAAATACTGTAAGTTTATCGAATTATAGTTGATTTATTTTCTGGGTGCTGTTAAACCGGGGTAAATTCTCGAAGGTAGTCCAGGAGTTGTTATCAACCCAGGAGAACCAACTCTCCCATAGTTGGGATTATTAGTTAATGATTGAATAACTTGGGGATTCAAGCCTAATTGAGGTAAGTTAAACTGCTCTGTGGCTGTTCTCCCTAGATTTGATAATACACCAAGGTTTGTTAAATTTGTCCCAAAATTAAATGCTCCAGGTTGAGTTAGATTTGTGAGTAAATTAGTATCAATCTTGCCACCAGTAATGGCGATATTTCCGGCTTGGGTAAAGTCATTAATCTTCTGAAGAGAAGAGACAACACCATTGATAGTTATAGGAGTATTATTAAAAAGTAGAGAATTACCATTAGCAGTTTGTGATCTCCCAGTTATTAAACCAGATAAAGTCCCAATTGTCGGTTGACCATTTTGGAGAATACCTGCTAAATTACTAACTTCTTTTAATTGACCAGTTCCTTGAAAATTAGATATTCTACCAATGTCAGTTTCTAAATTAAATGAGTTAACATCTAACCCAGTTAATCTATTAGCAATAGGTACTATGGGATTGTCATAGTTATAATTCAGATTTCCAGATAGATTACCACCTTGAATCATAATTTGCCCTTGAACAGGTAAATTAGCAGCTAAAAAACAACTGCCAAATATTCCCATTCCTAAAATATTACTAATAGATTTATTCCACATTTTTTTGCAAATCCTATTATAGAAAAATTTGTATTTTAATTGGTAAAAATATAGCTTTAGAAACTAAAAGTTGTTCGGAGAACACCAATGGTAATCATGTCGCTATTCGGGCTATGTCTTGGCTCAAATATCAAGATTACACCAGGAGTAATATTAATATTATTTGACATTCGATAACGATAAAAAGCTTCTACATGAGTAGTAGTTCCTGGTTGTCCTCCCGCACTACCAAGAGAATCTTTGAGAATACCTGGAAGATTATTCCCTATTAGTAAATCACTCCTGACAATTTTGGGAGGTTGTCCGACATAAATTCCCCCCAAATTTCCTTTTTCCAATAAATCAGGGAAATTGAGAAAAGCCATCCAATTATTAGTTTCTACACTCCCTGATTGTCCAGGTATGTGAGAAGTCGTAAAACCGCCCCAACCACCAATTGTAAACTTTGGATTAACCTGCCAAGATGCAGTAGCACCAAAAGCATCAGTTGTGAGAGGACTATTACCTGTAAGTGTATAAGCCAATAAATCATCACCAATTCCAGTTCCTAAAAATCCTGTAGTCGAGTAGGAATTAATATAATTTAGTGCTAAATCAATATTATTAGTAGGAGCAAAATTTAATTGTACTCCGGTGGCATTTCCGCCATTAAATAGTCCGGCATTTTGGCTACTATCTGCGGGTTTACTGGCTGTATAAACTGCTTGTAAACTAATTCGTTTATTCATTTGCCAATCAAAGCCTAAACCACCTGTACCATTACCAATTGCTAAAATTGGGTTACGTTGAGCAAAGGCAGAAATTGGACCTTTACCCGCACTTTCTATGCGGTTTGCTCCTCGAAAAGTGTTGATAGGATTAACCCCTGCTGTCCCAACTATTACTGCTACTTTATCACCTACTAAAAACCGATAATTGAGGTCAGTTAAAACTAAGCTATTATCTGTATTCCCTTCATAAGCTAATCGGGTATCGTTGGTGATTCGCGGGGCATTGAAACTAGCTGTACCCCCATTACCAGCTTGTAATCCTGTTAGTAAAAAGCTGCGGTTTTTAAATTGGGTAAGTAGTGTGAGTTGAACATTACTAATAACGTTAATTTTTGTCCCGTTATCTATTGTTTCTTTAATCCCATCTTTTGGTGACAAATCTGCACTATTTTCACTCCGTCCTTGAATACCAAAAATTGCTTGTCCAAATAGTTTGGTAGTGGTAGAAAATTGATTTGCTTCTAGTTCTGTGGTTTTTGCCTCTAAAGTATCTACTTTTCCCCGGAGTGTGGCTAATTCAGCAGCAAATTCTTCTCCTAATTTTTGTAATTTACTAAAATCTTCTTTTGTGACTGCGTTACTTGTGCTTGTGGCTATCAATTCATTAACTCTATCTAAACAAGCATTTAACCCAGCAGCGAATTCATAACGAGTTAAAGCTCGATTTCCTCGGAAAGTTCCATTGGGATATCCAGCAATGCAAGCATATCGTTCTACTAGAGATTGTAAAGCCTGAAATGCCCAATCTGTGGGTTCTACATCTTTGAATTGAGAAACTGATGTAACTTGTTCTATCTCTGATGAATCAACATTTTCGGCATTAGCTATAGTATGACTAAATAAGGCATAAGTTAAATTAACTACAGATACCAGTAATATTCTTGTTATTAACTTGATCATCTTTGCTTGCACACCACACATTAATAAGTGATGATAGATTAATGTTTTTATTTTCGCAATGCTTATGCAATATCAGAGACAAAATAGATAATTTTGGTTGTTTTGCCTTGAACCAACTAGAAAAAATTAAGCTGTGCTGGATTTAATTTGTATTATTTTTGTATACTTTTAGCGAGCAAGATGCCCGCACTACATATTTTTACTGATGAGATTCTAACCAGTTAAACAAATCCTCAATAGCTGTAAAATCTAGCAATGCTTCACCGAGGGATTCCAACTGATTTAAAGAAAGAGTTTGAATTTTTTTCCTAATTTCTTCTGGTAAATTTCCTACCCGTTTTTGTAGTAGTCGAACCACAAGATTTTGCTCACCTTCTTGTTTACCTTCTGCTATTCCTCGCTCGTAGCCAATGCGCTCACCTGTAGTAATATAAGTCATAGTTCGCTCCTGTTCAAATTGTTTAAAATCTTGCCAAAAGTCCGCTTCTAATGCTTTTGGTAATATCATAACTGTATGAATTATGTTTCGCGCAAAGGCACAAAGGAGCAAAGGCGCAAAGGAAGAGAGAAACAAAAGTGTGGTTTAAATAAACGAAAAATTCTGTCGCAAGTAAATTCACCATTCACATCGGATTACTTCTTCAATATGATCAGGCAATTTAGTATCTTGATCGATATTTGCTTTTTCAATCTGGACTAATTCTAGATTTTTAGCTTTAGAAAGGTCTACTTTTTGCAGGTTTGCTTGAAACAAGTTTGCTAAATGCAGGTCCGTTGAGTCTAAAGGAAATGACTCTTTTAGGGTTGCTTTATTAAACTTTGCCTGACGCAAGTTAGCTCCAGCAAGATTCACTTTTTGCAAAATGGCTTCCGAAAAATTTACCCATTGGAGACTCGAACTCCAAAGAGATACATCTTGCAAACTAGCTTCTTGGAACGAGGCAAGGTCTAAGTTACTGCAATACAGGTCAACTCTCTTTAAGTTTGCTCTATCAAGATTTGCCTCTCTAATATCAATAAAAGTTAAATCCAATCTCTGATTTTCCTGCTCATTTTCACAATTACGTCGTCCTATAACGGTCAGGGCTGCTTGAATGTCTGCCCGAAGTTGCGGTATTTTTCCCTTCTCTCCTTCCTCTTCTTTCTTCCTATGTGCATTTTTTCGCACAAAAGCCGTGAGGACTTCCATAATTGTCCAATGGTATTTTTCCGACGAATCTTTAGCAATTTGTTCTAGGGCATAAATTCCGCCTAATTTTACTTCAATCTCTTTATTACCAAGCAATTCAATCGCTTTAGAAAAACGTTCTGTAATCTGCTTATCTTCTGCTGCTTGTGCATTTTTGTATACAGCTTTGGCATTTTCATTAGCAGCGTTCGCACTTCTTGATGCTTGATAAGCATTGAAGAAAACGGCAATTCCAGCAACAATTGTTCCAGTAGTTTGGACGGCTGAAATACCATACTGTAATCTCTGCTCTATTTTTAAACCTTTAGCATTCAAAAATGCAAAATCCGAAAAAGAAAATATCAAGACAATAGTAATCAAGACAATAGAAAAAATAATCCCTAGAATTATCAACAAACTCTTGAAACCTTCTGTATTATTTTCAGACATATTAATTTTTCTCCTCACATTTCAACAACAAGCATAGGTGTACAAAATCTTAGAAAAATCCAACCGTTTAAGTGCAGAAGACTGAATAAAAAAGTTGCCAATTCCCTCATCTCCCCACATAATTGAGTGATCATCATCAGAGTCCATTTGTAATAGCAGAAAATCATAACCTTCCTCTTCCTGCAACTCCGCACGATCATCATTTTGGACAAATGCAGGATATCCTCCTAAACGGTGTCCTCCTAGCAATTCTTCATATTTTTCTTCATACTCGTTGATAAAATCATCTGCAAGTTCTTCTAAAGAATTTTCCATTGCTTTGGTTAAATTACTTTGTTGGAAGAGGGGAAAATAGCTTTTAACTAAGTTTCTAAACCGATAATCTGATGCACTCATGGAGGTTGATTTAATAGCAAAATTTAGACCCAGACAGTCTACTAATGGTAAACCTATTCCTGGAGGCAAAAAATCAAAGTTATCTAGGAGATTATCAATATTCAAATCTGGTTCAGGAAAGTAAATAACTCTAAAAGTAGTTTGTGCTAATTGGGGATATTCTTCAATTCCATAGGCTGTTTCACCTCCGGCTTCAATATAAAATTGAAGAATCCCTTTTTCTGGTAAATCTTCTAATTTAGGAGTTTCAGCAAAGTTGATTTGTGCTAAAAGATGAAGGGGTGTAGAATCTGGGGCTTTGGGATAATCAAGATGTTTAGGAAAATAAGGTAAACCACCAAATTTACTTTGCCATAATGTAGTTTCTGTTGTTGAAGATGGGGTAATTTCTATATAAGGTTTGATAATTGCATTGGCAAATTCATCTACTTGATTTTTTAATTCTAAGAACATCCCATACAATTCATCTGGAGTGAAATCTTTGTTATTTTCATCTACTGGAACAGATTCTACATCATACCAACCATGTGTGAGTAATTCTTGAATACTTTGATTAAAAAAAGCTTCTGCTTCGGCTTCAGAAGAGAATTTATGCAGTTCTTGATAATGGGTAACATTACAGCCGTCTAAATGAATAGATGTTCTGAGGGAACTTAATCTAAATATTTGATTGGATTTCATGATAATTAACCTTAAATGTGATAATGAATGATAGAAATAAAAACCAAAAAAATTCGTAATTGATAATTATTAAATTACAAATTACGAATTTTTAATTACCTATGCTGTTAGTTTAGCTAATGCTTTTTCTACAGCTTCTAATGCTTGCTTGATTTCTGCCTCTGTGACAATGAGAGGAGGCACAAACCGCACAACCTTGGGACCTGCGGGAACAAGTAATAAACCTGCTTCCATTGCAGCTTTGACAACTTCAGCAGCAGTTAAGGGAATATCGGCTTTGATTTCCATGCCGCTAATTAAACCCCAACCGCGTACTTCTGAGATATGCTGAGGATATTGACGAGCGATCGCTCTTAATCCTTCTCGTAAATGTGCGCCCTGTTCTCTGACATTATCTAAAATATTCTCTTTTTCCAAAGTCTCACACACACTCAGCGCCACACCACAAACAAAGGGATTACCGCCAAATGTACTTGCGTGTTCTCCTGGTTCAAAAATATCGCAGAATTTCTTACTCATCATCGCACCGATGGGAATACCACCGCCCAAACCTTTCGCACTGGTGAAAATATCTGGTTCTACTCCCAAATGTTCATAACCCCATAATTTGCCACTGCGTCCCATACCAACCTGTACTTCATCGAAAATCAACAAAATACCGGTTTCGTCGCAAATCTCCCGTAATCGCTTAAAGTAAGCAATATCCCCAGGACGAACGCCACCTTCCCCTTGCAATGGTTCAATTAAAATTGCCCCGACCCGATAATTACCTTCATCTAATTCAGTAACAGCGGCTTCCACTGCTCTAATATCGTTGTAATTTACATAATGGAAACCAGGAACTAAAGGATCAAAATGCTTTTGATATTTTGGTTGTCCAGTGGCAGTCACAGTGGCTAAAGTCCGTCCGTGAAAACTGGCATGGGCAGTTAAAATGATTGGGTGGGCAATTTCTAGGACAGTGTGGGCGTATTTCCGCGCTAGTTTAATTGCTGCTTCGTTGGCTTCAGCGCCAGAATTGCAGAAAAATACTCTATCTGCACAGGAATGATTAACAATCCATTTAGCTAATTCACCCTGTTCAGGAATATAGTACAAATTAGAAACATGATGCAATTTCTGGATTTGTCTAGTTACAGCCTCTACCATTGCTGGATGGGCGTGTCCTAGAGTACAAGTGGCAATGCCCGCGACAAAATCCAGATATTCGTTGCCCTGACTATCCCAAACACGGCAACCAGCACCCCGTTCTAAAGCCAAAGGAAACCGTCCATAAGTGGACATGACAGCCGCATCGAAGCTATCAACATCAAAAGGTGTAGATGGCATAATACCTGACTCCAAGGGGTTCGTGGCTTGTTCAATTAGAGTTTGCACGCTCACTACCGCTACTCCTGAAAAGCTTTTATCGTAATACTTTACTAGGTTCTGGGAAATATTGGTATTCCGTAATTTTCATCACATTGCTACCCCCCTTAGTCCCCCCTTGTAAAGGGGGGAAACAATAAAAATCCAGTTCCCTCCCCTTTAGAAGGGGAGGGTTAGGGTGGGGTAAAAAATATTTGATACATCAACCATAACTTTTCAAACACCCTCTTAAGAGAAGTCACCGAGTCACCGAGTCACCGAGTCAGGAGGAAGAAGAGGAAGAAGGAGGAAAAATTACCCATAATTGTGCAAATATTATTTATTGTGAATCCCTACATTAGAAATTGTTTAATTCTTAATTCGGGCTTGCTGATTTTGAAACTATCAAAAAACTATCACTTTCCTAGATTCTTCCTTCTGACTCCTGACTCCTGAACTCCTAATTTTTAATTGCCTGTGTATTCTACCCTTGAACAAAAATATCAACGGATTCAAAAGGAGTTAATGGCTGGGGCGCTTGCTTTAGCTGGTATTTTCCTAATCGGGACTTTATGGTATTCCCTGGTTGAGGGCTGGAAATGGGAAGATGCAGCTTACATGACTGTAATTACTCTAGCAACTGTCGGTTATGGAGAAACTCACCCATTAGGTAGTCGAGGGCGTTTATTTACCATTGTCTTAATTTTAATGGGTGTGGTGAATCTTACTTATATTGTCAATAGATTTACAGCCGCAGTCATTGAAGGTTATTTTCTAGAAGGAATTCGACTCCGACAACAAAGGCGTTTAATGGAATCATTATCAGAACATTATATTATCTGTGGATTTAGTCGCACTGGGCGACAAATTGCTAAGGAATTTCAGGCTGAAGCTGTTTCTTTTGTAGTGATTGATTCGGAACTAGAATCTGTCCAAAAAGCC
This sequence comes from Anabaena sp. AL09, assembly GCF_001672255.1. NCBI lineage: Bacteria > Bacillati > Cyanobacteriota > Cyanophyceae > Nostocales > Nostocaceae > Anabaena > Anabaena sp. AL09. The sequence goes on along the minus strand of NZ_LJOQ01000045.1, from coordinate 5,747 downwards.
CAGGAAATTGGTTATATTGTTTTTCAAGGTGATGCGACGTTAGATGATACTTTGTTAAAAGTTGGCATTACTAAAGCAATTTGTATTGTGGCGGCTTTACCTTCAGATGCGGAAAATTTATATACTGTTCTCTCGGCAAAAACTCTGAATCCAGACATTCGAGCGATCGCTCGCGCTAGTACGGAAGAAGCGGTACAAAAGTTACAACGTGGTGGTGCAGATGCCGTAATTTCACCGTATATTACTGGTGGCAAACGCATGGCAGCAGCAGCCCTCAGACCTCAGATTTTGGACTTTGTGGATGGGATGCTTTCTGGTACAGACCGTCAGTTATATATGGAAGAATTTTTACTAGATTCCGATAGGTGTCCCTTCGTTGGTCAAAGTTTACAAAGAGCGAAATTGCGATCGCAATCAGGCGCATTAGTTCTGGCAATTCGTCGTCTTGATGGTAAACTCATTGGTGGTCCAACTGGAGATACGGTTTTAATGTCGGGAGATACCCTAATTTGTATGGGTACGGCTGAACAATTGCGGGATTTAAATCAAATTCTCGGTCCGATTAATTCTATTCCCCTCAAACGTCCGAAAAATAGTTAAAAGCAGACTTGTTTTGCAAGTTGGAAGATGGTAGAATTACTGTAGCTTATTTGTATAACTTGCAAAATCATGAAACTAGCTTTAGTAGCGGCCACTATTTTTACCTTGACTTTAGGATTGTACACCGCAAAAGTCACTGCAGCACCTACAAAAACACCTAAGACTTTTACAGAATGGTGTGAACAAAAAGGAAGTTTGCCTGAAGAGACAAGAGACACGGTTGAAGTATTCTTAAAAATTGCTAAAACACAAAATTGTAGTCAAGCTAATCAAACGCTTACTAATTTGACTTCTCTTACCTTTGAGAAAAATCAAATCAGCGATATTAAACCTTTGTCTAGTCTGACTAATCTGACTTCTCTTACCTTTGAGAAAAATCAAATCAGCGATATTAAACCTTTGTCTAGTCTGACTAATCTGACTGATCTTAACCTTAGAGATAATCCAATCAAAGATATCAAGCCTTTGTCCAATCTGACTAATTTGACTGATCTTAACCTTGGAGATAATCAAATCAAAGATATCAAACCTTTGTCTAATCTGACTAATTTGACTTCTCTTTCCCTTGATAATAATGAAATCAGCGATATCAAACCTTTGTCTAGTCTGACTAATTTGACTTCTCTTCAAACCTTTGTCTAGTCTGACTAATTTGACTTCTCTTACCCTTGGAGATAATCAAATCAAAGATATCAAACCTTTGTCTAGTCTGACTAATCTGACTTCTCTTACCCTTGGAGATAATCCAATCAAAGATATCAAACCTTTGTCTAGTCTGACTAATTTGACTGATCTTTCCCTTGATAATAATCAAATCAAAGATATCAAACCTTTGTCTAGTCTGACTAATTTGACTGATCTTAAGCTTGGAGATAATCAAATCAGCGATATTAAACCTTTGTCTAATCTGACTAATTTGACTGATCTTTACCTTGAGAGAAATCAAATCAGCGATATCAAACCTTTGTCTAATCTGACTAATTTGACTCTTCTTTACCTTGATAATAATCAAATCAGCGATATCAAACCTTTGTCTAATCTGACTACTTTGACTCTTCTTTACCTTGATAATAATCAAATCAGCGATATCAAACCTTTGTCTAATCTGACTACTTTGACTTCTCTTACCCTTGGGAATAATCAAATCAACGATATCAAACCTTTGTCTAATCTGACTAATTTGACTCTTCTTATCCTTTCACAGAATCAAATCAGCGATATCAAACCTTTGTCCAATTTTACTAAGTTGACTTATCTTTCCCTTTGGGAAAATCCACTTACCTCTAAAAAATGTCCCATTCAACCAGAATCTATTTGTAGTTTTTAGCTAGTGGTTAAATCCTCATCATATCCCAGACTTCTTTTTTAAATTTGTAAATAAATGATGAATTAATATCATAAGTCTGGGATTTACTCTTTTGAAAAAATGCACTCTACAAAATTTTATTCTACTAAATCATGTTTTATCGCAAACCTGACTAATTCTGCGCGGTTGCTAGTTTCAGTTTTTCTCAATAAACTACTCACATATTTCTCCACCGTGCGCGGACTCAAATGTAAATGATTACCAATTTCCACATTAGACAAACCATGAGTTAATAAGTCTAAAACTTCCTGTTCTCTCACAGTTAACGGTGTCAATACTTGAGATTGTTGTACATGAGTAGGTATGGAAATATGACCGTTTTTTGCTTTTGTATAAGTGGCAAAACTGATTTCTTCCTGATAAAGAAAACGACATTCTGATTGGATGATTTGCGATCGCTCTAACAAATTACGTATAGCAGCGGCTATTTCTTCCAATTCAAAAGGCTTAGGCAAATACAAATCACAACCAGACTGATATCCCAAAATTCGTTCTTGGGTTTTCGTTCTCTCTGTTAACAAAATCACAGGTAATAATCGAAACGCCGATAATTGACGAACACGACGCACCAACTCATAACCATTCATCTGTGGCATCATAATATCTGTCACCATCAAATCAGGATGACGCTTTTCAACCATAGCCAAAGCATCAATACCATTGTCAACAGTAATGACACTATACCCAGACAGATCAAGATAATCACTAATAGATAGACGCGTGCCTAAATCATCATCGGCGACAAGAATAGTCAAGGGCATGGATAATACACCCCTATAATTTTTTGGTTGAGTAATTTACTGTAATCACAAATATTAATAGACACAAGCAAGAATACTAATTCTATCTCTAATACTATGACAAGATTACTTACTCATGATGACATCATCAATGATTTCTAAAGAAAATATTAAATTTTTAGGAATAGTTAACAAAACTTTACGTAATTTAGAGACTAAACAGGTTTACCTGTCACCTGTCTTTGTGAACTACAATCAATAAAAGAGTTAGTCTAAAGAAATTTTTAGGCGTATTTATTAAAACTAAGAAGATTTTCGATGAGTGATAAACAGAGTGAAGGTTACAAAGTTATTTGTGATAATCGGCAAGCACGGTTTTTATATGAAATCATAGAAACCTATGAAGCGGGAGTTCAGTTGACAGGAACTGAAGTAAAATCAATTCGTGCGGGTAAAGCCAATTTGCAAGATGGTTATGCGTTGCTGCGGGACGGTGAAGCATGGTTAATCAACGTCCATATTTCTCCTTATGCCTCTAGTGGTGCATACTTTAATCACGAACCCAGACGAACCCGCAAATTATTACTTCATAAACAAGAACTGCGTAAACTTATTGGGAGGGTACAACAGGAAGGTTTAACCCTAGTCCCCTTAAAAATGTATCTGAAACGAGGTTGGGTAAAAATAGTCATTGCGCTGGGTAAAGGTAAAAAACTCCACGACAAACGCGAAAGCCTCAAACGTCGTGACGACCAGCGAGATATGCAAAGGGCAATGAAAAGATATTAAAGTATCTAGGGCGCGAAACCGCGCCCATATTTCTAAGCTTGTTGATTATTTCGCATTAAAGGTTGCCAATAACTGGCAATTAAAGCCATCATTAACCACCAGAGAGTATTAACTTCAGGACGATAGAAAACTGTATCAAATAAACCCTGAGTTAATAAACCTATTATAGCAGCTATTGCCCCCATTAGCCACAAGCCTTCCATATTCTTAGTTTTTCGTAACCGACTTAATTGCAAATATCCTGTATTTAATGCAACGACAATCAACCACATAAAACAAGTAAAACCCAAAAAGCCAGTTTCTACAATCGTTTCTAGAAACACCGAATAGGCACTTAAGGCTGTAAATCTCGAATGTTGGTACAGAGGATAAACTTTATTAAAAGCACCATGTCCTGGTCCTATACCAATTATAGGGCGATCGCGGATCATTTGAAATACCGATTCCCAAACATTTTTCCGAAAGTTATTACTACTGTCTTTGCGGTCGGCAAATATACTCACGATTCGCACCCGGAAGGGTTCGACAAATATCAATCCAATTATCAATAACCCCACTACAGTTCCTAAGAATATTGGTAAAGACCAAGTCCGCCAAAATGGGGGCATACTTATACTCCACCAATAAAACAGCAACACCGCTATTGTCAATAATTCCACTAATAAGGCAATCCAACCACCGCGACTAAAGGTCAAAATTAAAACAGCAGCGTTAACCACAAACATTGTTAAGGCTAATAATTTCCTAATCCAACCCGGCCAAGCTACAATAGCAACTAAGCTGAAAATTACAGCGGGTAAAAGATATCCAGCTAATAGGTTAGGATTTCCTAAGTAACTGTAAACTCTCGTAGTTTTAGCTAAGGGAGATTCGGGGTCAACCCACGTAGCTAAGGCCTTCGCACCAAAAAACCATTGTCGCAACCCATAGACGCTGACGATTAGGGAAATATGCAAATAGAGGGTAATTAACCAAGACCGAAACCGCGCCACTCTCAACACTCTAGCACAAAGAACAAACAGCAATAAATAAAGTGTTAATGTTTGTAAATCACCTAATGCTGCTTTTTTCACCGGTGATAATGCTGTTGATATGGCAGCAATACTCCAATACAGCAATACTAGTAAATGAATGGGAGTGGCAGTAGGAGCATTAACTGATGTATAATCATCGGATAAGGTCAATAATAACCACAATCCCACACAAGCTACTAACAATAAACCCATTAAGGTGCTAGAAACAAAAGGTGCAAGACCATAAACAAGGCTAAGTAAGCCTACAGCAATTATATCTCCCCACTGGATGAAAATACTACTTTGTCGCCAAGGTTTTAACAGTCCCACCAAAAACTTATGGAGGTAACTGCTAGACAAATATTCTTTCAGTGGTAAAGAAGATAAAGTTAATCTTTCCCAAACTAAGTTCATGAGGAAATACAAAGTACAGAAGTTATAAAGTATAGCTTATCGCCAGTCTAATTGTAAACCTATTTTAAAAGGAAGAATCGGCAAGGGTTAAGAAGCAAGAGGCAACGGAAAACAGGAAATAAAAACCAGTATTAGCAGATTGCTTAACAAAAGTATTGTCACAGCAACAAAATTTATGGAAATTTAAACGTCAAACATCAGATTGCTAAACAAAGCTATTGTTGTCTTATCCAATAGATTTGTCTGAGAATAAATGCTTTAAGATTAACAGCATTTATTTAAAGATTGCGTAAACGTTCAAGATTATTACGAACAGTAATAGTAGTAGGATGATCTACTCCTAAGCGTTGTTCTAAAATATTTACCGCTTGAATGTAGAGAGGTTCAGCTTCGCTGTACCTGCCTTGGGATTCGTAGAGTCCTGCCAAATTGTTGAAACTGGTAGCCATAGAGGGATGGTCATCACCCAGCAGCTTTTGCCAGAGAGCTAAAGCTTGGATGTAAAGAGGTTCGGACTCGCTGTACCTGCCTTGGGATTTGTAGAGTAGAGCTAAATTGTTGAAACTTTGAGCGACATAGGGATGGTCATCACCTAAAAGCTTTTGCAAGAGAGCTAAAGCTTGAATGTAGAGAGGTTCGGCTTCGCTGTACCTGCCTTGGGATTCGTAGAGTCCTGCCAAATTGTTGAAACTGGTAGCGACATCGGGATGGTCATCACCCAAGAGCTTTTGCCTGAGAGCTAAAGCTTGGATGTAGAGAGGTTCTGCTTCGCTGTATCTGCCTTGGGAATAGTAGAGTAGAGCCAAATTGTTAAAACTGGTAGCG
>NZ_LJOQ01000044.1:0-5148 GCF_001672255.1 Anabaena sp. AL09 | reverse complement strand
CAATCTGATGTAAAAACATACTTTTGTGTTTCTGTAACTAACATATCTCCGTTAGTTTGCACATCAATATTAACGTTGATATAGTCCCAATGAAAAGGAGGTGTTTGTGCGGTAGCATGATTGAGAGAAAGACCAATAGTGAAAAATAGAGCAATGCAAAATAGAGAGAATCTTCGGATGAGTTTAGTCCACATAATTTGATCCTTTATCTGATTTTCAAGAATTCTTTATGAAGCGGAAATGTGAAATTCCCGCACAATAATCAAAGGTTTTTCTATGACTCAAATTCATAGCATTGAGAGCTTGAAAACTTTACTTTTTGACATAATTTTTCTGGTTTCAATTTTGAATTGTTTACAATGTGTCTTTGCTACCCAAATTTTTTTCTTCGGTGTCTGCAATATTGAGAAGTTCTATGATGTCTTTACGCGCCAAATCTGGATCTTTGTTTAGAGGTATAATCTTGTAGTAAAAAGTGGCATACATTCCTTCTTCAGAAACTGTAGCCGAACCGCTTGATATGTCATTAACTTTGCTTTCCAATTGCTTTGTTTTTTCTGCGTCTGGAGGTGTTTTAGAGATTCGAGAAAAAGACATTACAGCAATAACATCATTGTTACCAATCTTTCCAAGTTCTGGCACGATAAATCCATATTGAGTCCGATTACCCTCAACTCCAGCTAATATTGAAATACGTCCATCTTTTTGGACTTCATAATTCATACCTAAACGATCTAAGAAGGCTGTAATTGTGGAAGGTCTGGTTTGAGCAAATGCCTGAGTTGATAACAAACTCATAAGTGAAACTGTAGTAACAGCGGTTGAGATAAAACGCTTCATAAGTGTTTTCTGTCGTCCTTGAGGAATATACTTAATATCACTGATCGGAATTAAGTATTTCTAGTTAAGTTTCGGTTCACTACAAGACTGATCTAAAATTGAGCTTGACAGATTTAGCACAAGCCCCCAAAAATCTCCCATGCCTAGTCTCAAACTCTCAGTTACCGGACTACAAATCATCAAACAAACTCGGAAAGAAAAAGGATGGACGATTGATAATCCTTGTTGGTTAGAAGCCGCGAGTCAAATTCTCGAACCCACACGGAACTGGGAAAATGCGGAAGTTTTTGCAAATGGTGTATCTTTGCCCACTTGGAAACGGTTTCTGAAAGGTGATGCTATTGATGCCTCAGTATTCAAAGCGTTTTGTCAAATTTTGGGGCTAAATTGGCAAGACGTACTGGCACGTTCCCTGGATTTATCTGTATCTAGTACAACCCAAATCCCTAATATTCCCTTATTCTTTGGGCGGGGTTATGAACTGCTAACTCTAACTCAAGCAATTGAACAAAAAATACCCTTGATTGTGATTACAGGGATGGGAGGTATTGGTAAAACGGCTGTAGCTTCAAAACTTGCCCAAGCTGTGCAGTCTAGGTTTCAACAAACGCTGTGGTTTTCTTTTCACCGCACCTTACCAACAACCGATTTGCGATCGCTACCACCGAAAACACTACTAATTTTTGATGGTTGGGATGGAATTCTGGGAGGCGATCGCGCTGGCAAATATCTTCCCGAATATGTTGCCTATAGAAGTTTTCTGGAATCAGTAGTGCAAACACCCCATGAAAGTTGCGTAATTTTGACCAGTCGTGAACAACCAGAAGGATTAAATAATTTAACGGCCAATGGTGCGGTTTTTTTGCCTTTGAGTGGACTGATGGAAGGTGCAATTGAGCTTTTACAGCATCATCGGCTGATATTTGATGCCGAACAATGGATGATTTTGGTAAATCAATATGGTGGTAATCCGTTATTTTTAAACATGACAGCAAATTTAATTCACGAATTATTTGCTGGGAATGTGGGAGAATTTCTAGCTTCAGGAACTATTGTCGCTGGTGAATTTGAACCACTGGTGACGCAATGGCTGAAACACATTTCGTCGCTGGAACAAACTCTACTTAAATGTTTAGCTACAAATTCCCAGGGATTGACTCGTGAGGAAATACAATTAAAACTTATAAGCCATGCCTCAACAGGAAATATTTTATCTGCACTTTTATCTTTAAAAAGACGGGCATTAGTGGAAACCCTGAAAGTAGATACACAGGAATACTTTATTTTGCAACCTGTTATTCTAAAATGTGTACAGCGTTTATTTACTTCTCATTTTTAGATGATGTTTAAAAACCTAACCCCCCTACCTCTCCCTAACCCTCTCCTAAGAGGAGAGGGAAGCAGAAAAACTTTTGTTAGCTGGAATGGGGGTTTCAAAGCCTCTCTCCTTGTAGGAGAGAGGTTTGGAGAGAGGTTTTTAGGTATAGTGAATGTATAGTGAATGATTTTCCGAATATCCTATGAAGAGAAGGCTTTATGGCTTACTGCATCAATCCAGATTGTTCACAACGAAAAAATCCTGATAATTGTGCAGTATGTCAAACTTGTGGAACAGCACTTTTACTGCAAAATCGCTACAGGCTGATCCATCCACTACAACTTGAAACACATAGCTATACAGAAGTATTTGAAATCGAAGATTTACTTGAGCGCGAGCGCCCCAAGATTCTCAAATCGCTGAAAAATGTTACACCTGATTTACTCCGATTATTTGAGCAAGAAGTATCAATACTTACAAATTTACGACATCCTGGTTTACCTGTTGGTGAAACTATCTTTCCACTGTTTTTGCAGATAAATCGCCAATTACACTGTTTCGTGATGGAAAAAGTTCCTGGTGAAAATTTGCAGACTTGGCTATCTAAAAATCAATATTTAACATCATATAAAATAGCTTTAGATTGGCTTTATCAATTAGTTGAGATTCTCGAATTTGTACATAATAATAGTTTTTTTCATCGAGATATCAAACCTGCAAATATTATGCTTCGTCCTGATGGAAAATTAGTTTTAATTGATTTTGGTGCGGCGCGTCAATTGACCCAAACTATTGTTAATAATCAGCCAGTAACAGTGATTATTTCCAGTGGTTATACTGCTCCCGAACAAATGCAAGGACAAGCAGTTCTCCAGTCAGATTTCTATGCTTTAGGTCGGACTTTTATATATTTACTGACAGGGATTGATCCGGCTCATGATAGTCGCGCTCGTTCCTACAATTGGTTTAAAAATATTAAAGATAAAAAAAATCCTCAAAGCTTAATTCATCTAATTCAAACGATGACGGATACCGATCCACAGCGTCGTCCACCAACTGCTCAAGCAATTCTAGAAAAAATTGCCAATATTAAAAATAAAAAATATCCGCAGTTGCAATGGCGAAAATTCTATTTAATGATAGCTTGCGGTGTTTTGATTACCATCGGATCAAAACTAATTTATGAAAAAACAGCACTACCTCTGATCTGTGATAATGTTCTAGAAGATAATCTTAGTTGTGGTGAAGAAATCCTTATTCCTGATAACTTTACGGAATCAAATCAGCCGCCAGTAGAAAAGCGATCAGCAATTGAACAATATCGAGCTAAAAATTTTCCTGACGCTATACATTTATTTACAATTGCTTTCAATCAACAACCAGATCCAGAAACTTTAATTTATCTCAATAACGCCAAAATTCAAACGCAATTTACCACGGATAAAATTCACACGATCGCAATTGCAGTTCCCCTTGGGCGTTCTACTGCTAAAGGGTTGGAAATATTGCGAGGTATAGCTCAAGCTCAAACTTTGATTCTGCAAAGCGGCCAGCCTTTACGGATTCTAATCGCTGATGATCATAATCGTGCAGATAGTAATACTGGCAATAATGCTCGTCTAATTGCCCAACGATTGGTAAAGTATCAAGATTTACTCTCGGTTGTGGGTCATTATTCAAGCGATGCAACCAAACAAACGCTGCTAATTTATCAGCGAGCGGGGGTAGTTTTAATTTCTGGAACTAGCACTTCTGATCGCCTCAAGAGTCCTATTTTCTTCCGTACTGTACCTAGCAATCGCATTGCGGCACAAAAAATGGCCACCTATCTCTTCTCGGAACTGCAACAGCGAAAAGCAGCAATTTTTTACAGTCAGGATAGTGAGTATGCTCAATCTTTATCAACAGCGTTTCAAGAGGCTGCAAAATTACTGAAAGGGAATGTGATTAATCAGCAACCAGCTTTCAATCTGGCTAGAGATAATTTTGATGCGAAAGCGGTTTTAAATCAAGTCAAAACTCAAGGTGGAACGGCGATTGTCGTTATTCCTGATGCTGGAGTAGGATTACATAATGCCATTCCCAATGCTTTAAATGTCATACGATCAAATGTCAACCAAGCTTGGATTGTGGCAGGTGATAGTCTCTATAATTCTGACCTACTCAAAGCTGATAAAATTGTCTCACCACAGGGAATTGAACGAACGGCGTTAGCGATTGCATGGCATCCCATGAATGATCCTAACTCGGCGTTTGTACAGCAAGCTCAAATCCTCTGGAAAATCCCTAAAAAAGCACTTGCTACCAACACTGAAATCACTTGGAGAACTGCGACAAGTTACGATGCAGTATTAGTCTTAAACAAAGCCATCACACAAAACCCCACCCGCAGCGGCATTCAAAAAACTCTTACCCAACCACAATTCTCGGTTAGAGGGACAACTGGAGTAATTCAATTTGAGGAGGGCGATCGCAAATATGGCACAATTACAATGGTTGTGGTGCGTCGTCATTGCAATTCCAGTGAGTTTGTGTTTACGCCAAGCGATTTCACACTAAAAGACTGGAAAAATTGCGGAGAGTAGTAATTTTTATTCTGGAAATCACCTTCAAACGATTATAAAAAAGCATTTCAGTGTTTACAAAAAGGGAGGAGTTAAGAGGCAGGGGGGGCAGGAGGTTATGAGTATCAATTAAAACTTTATTTCTGGGTTTAAAGCTAGTATGTTAATTCTGTGTATTTTGGAGGGATTGTCTAGAAAATTATTGGTGTTACCGTAGTTTACACCGAAAGCATCTTTTCCAGGCACTTCCTCATGAAAATATGCGACACATTTTGTGCATGAAGTCTTATGGGATAAGGGATTCAGAATTAACACACTAGGTGGAAGGTCTTCACTCTCATAAGACCTCGCGGTAAGTGGGAAACGAGCGTGGCTTGGCTCCCAACAGAGGGAAGCGACACGAGGGATTTTAATCCCTGTGGTATG
>NZ_LJOQ01000043.1:0-36359 GCF_001672255.1 Anabaena sp. AL09 | reverse complement strand
CGAGCGCCCATATTTTAATCACCTCAGTAGATTGATTTTCCGTATTTACTTATCTTTACATAGTTTGATTTCTTTGCGCCGACTTACTTAGATAATAGTTTGGCATAACAAGTACCGAAGATCTCTAAGTTTAACAGTACCCCAACCTTTTCTCCCTGTGCGTTAGTGATATACTGAACTGATTCAGACATGGCTTTACAGTCGAACTTGATAGTTTTATTGTAAGTACGTAGGCGTTAAAAATTATCGTTGTAGGAAGGCAAGAGGCAAGAGGCACTCATGCAAGAGTGAAGAGGTTTTGGGAGATTTTACTTTTCTTTACACAGTTTGGTTTTATTATGTTGACCTACTTAACTTATGATTGGATTCTAGATCCCCGACTTCTTTAAGAAGTCGGGGATCTCTACGCAGCTTCCCTCAATTGGGTGGGTACAGACACTTCTGGAAACGGTAGAGAAAGCTGTTCTGGTGATGGTATTGGCGCTTCTTGTAATACCGTGACTTCAATATTTACACTGACTAAATAACTACCTGTATCTGCACCTACGGCTTCAGAAATTATTTTAGCTATATCTGGACGTTTTGCGGTTAAAGGATCACGGATAATACAACGATCCCATTCATGCTTGGCTGTGGGGTTAAGATTGAGAATATAATGCTTCATCATAGGTGTAGCCCTTAAAATCTTTATTCCATAAGTCTTTCCAGGTTTGAAGACTATTTTTATAGTATAGTACAAATTTACTAAGATGGCAAGAGAATCATCAAAAATTGCCTTTAATAAGAAAAGCTACTTTACATAGAAATATACAAAAACGCAAAGACGTTCCATAAAACGCCTCTACGATTTTCTTGACGGAGATGAAAGAAGGTAATGTGACTAAAAGAACTTAATGAAAACTCAGTCCTGAGAACTCAATAACTGCACTTCATTAATCCAATTCGCTTGTTGGGGTACAGGAATATAAATTCCGGCTGCGTCTAAGGTGATTTTTAAACGACGACGATATTCTCGCGCTACATTCCATTGTTTAAGCGGTTGGGTTTTAATCCAGACACGAATCATCACACCGCGATCGCTAAAATGCTCAACACCCAAAACATTTGGCTTTTCCAGAATTTGATGTTTCCATTTGGGATCTTGACTCATCTCCAAACCCACATCTTCAATTAACTGCAAAGCCTCATCTACATCCGCTTGGTAAGAAACCGGAATACTTAAATCAGCCCGTGACCAACGACTAGAAAGATTAGCTACAATCTTCACCTCACTATTGGGGATAGTAATTAAGCGTCCTTCCGAATCTCGAACTTGAGTCATTCGCAGATTCAACTTTTCCACCAAACCGCCCACAGTACCCACAGTAATCATATCACCCAGGGCATATTGGTCTTCAAAAATAATCAGAAAGCCGTTAATTGCGTCTTTGATTAAGTTTTGGGAAGCGAGGGATATAGCCACACCGACTAAACCAGCACCAGCTAACAGCGGAACGATATCTATCCCCAAAGATATCAAAGCTAGTAAGCTACCTGCACCCACAAAAATAATCGTAGTGATACTTTTAGTTACGCCGGAAAATGTGGATATTCTCAACTGCAAACGTTCGGATGTTTCTGGAGTTAATAAAGCCCCACCACTCACTATGGTTGAGGTAAAATGATCTATTAAGGCATAGGTAAACCGCACAGCTACATAAGTTCCCACCGCGACAATAGTTAATTTAATGGGAATTTGGGCAATGGTGAGAATCCCAATTTGGAAGGCGCGTGTGTAGGGAAATAGTCCTAAAATAATTAAACTACCACTGCCCCAAATCCCTGCTTGTGCTATTTGAAAAAGTCTAGTTTTGACTTCTTGAAGATGCTGCTGTTGTTGTTGATTTAATAGTTTGGTAATTGGTGCAGTATCTTTGGAAATAGCCGGGATAGAATCGGCTGCATTCTTGCTTAAACGCTTTTGCCAACGCCTGACACCCCAACTGATGATGATCATTGCCAGTGTCCCCACAGCAGCAATTTCACCTTGCTGAATTAAAAACCGAGTTTGTCGTTCTTGTTTGGCTTGTTGCAGGTGTTGTTTTAAGTCATCACTAATTTGATTTGCTAATGTTAACGGGTTTGCCTGTCCAACATCTTCGTAGGTAATGGTCATCAGGTATTGGTCATTAACAAAAATCGTCGGTAATCCTTTAACTGTGCGATTCTGCACTTTAACTTCTGTTGCAGATGCCTGTAAATAATTATGGGTGATATCCTGTAAATTCTGTTGAATGTTTTGAAAACGTTCGGGAAATTTGGTTTTTGAGGCAGTGATGCTAAATAAAGGACGACCATCTAAATTAATCCAGCCAGATACCATCTTATCATCTACCTTATTGCTTGAACTACTGGGAGTGGGCAGAAAAGGTAAAGGAGAAAACTGGGCTGTGGCCTTGGTGACAGAACCGATGGTAATTACCATTGTCCCTGCTACCGCTAAAAATCGAAGTATCACTAAAACACCTCCTTGTGTCAATGAAGGAGTAGGAACGAAGGGAGAGAATAATTAATATCCTGTCGCCTATGTCCTAAGTCGTTGCTATATTCTTACCAGAGAATGATGAAAAAAGAAAAAGCCCGATCTAGTGTTAACACGGCTCATATCAGAGGTGAAGCTAGTTCACAGGACTTTTTGAATAGCTGATTACTAATTCTCAGAAAATATGGCTAGTAATGAGAAAACCTTGTTAAAGTACGTAAAGGTTTATAAACCTGTTTCATTTTTTTAGAGGATAATTTTCATGACTGCAACCACTCCCAGATTAAAGCACGAGGTTAAAGACCTCGGACTCGCTCCCTTGGGAAGACAACGCATTGAATGGGCTGGACGAGAAATGCCCGTATTGAAGCAAATCCGCGATCGCTTTGAGAAAGAAAAGCCCTTTGCTGGATTGCGTATTTCCGCTTGCGCCCACGTGACCACAGAAACAGCACATTTAGCGATCGCTCTGAAAGCCGGTGGTGCTGATGCTGTTTTAATTGCTAGTAACCCCTTATCAACTCAAGATGACGTAGCTGCAAGTCTTGTAGCTGATCATGAAATTTCCGTATTTGCTCAAAAAGGCGAAGATGCCGCAACCTATAGCCGTCACGTCCAAATAGCATTAGATCATCGCCCCAACATCATTGTTGATGACGGTAGCGACGTGGTAGCAGAATTAGTTCAACACCGTCAAAACCAAATCGCTGATTTGATTGGTAGCACCGAAGAAACCACTACAGGTATCGTGCGGTTACGCGCCATGTTTAACGAAGGCGTTCTCACCTTCCCCGCGATGAACGTCAACGACGCAGACACCAAGCACTTCTTTGATAATCGCTATGGTACTGGTCAATCTACCTTAGACGGGATTATCCGCGCTACAAACATTTTGTTAGCTGGTAAGACTGTTGTAGTTGTCGGTTATGGCTGGTGTGGTAAGGGTACAGCCCAGCGCGCCCGTGGCATGGGTGCAAACGTCATCGTTACCGAAATTGATCATATCAAGGCAATTGAAGCCGTTATGGATGGTTTCCGCGTGCTACCAATGGCGGAAGCAGCGCCTCACGGTGATATCTTCATTACTGTCACAGGTAACAAGCACGTCGTTCGCGGTGAACACTTCGATGTCATGAAAGACGGTGCGATCGTTTGTAACTCTGGTCACTTTGATTTGGAACTTGATTTGAAATACTTAGCCGCTAATGCTAAGGAAATCAAGGAAGTCCGTCCTTTCACTGAAGAGTATAAGTTAACAAGTGGTAAATCCGTTGTCGTACTCGGACAAGGACGTTTGATTAATTTGGCTGCGGCTGAAGGACACCCCAGCGCAGTTATGGATATGAGTTTTGCTAACCAAGCTTTGGCTGTTGAATACCTGGTGAAGAATAAGGGTAATTTAGCTGCTGGTTTGCATTCTATTCCTAGAGACGTGGATGAAGAAATTGCTCGTTTGAAGTTGCAAGCTATGGGCATTTTCATTGATAGTTTGACAGCAGCGCAAATTGACTATACCAATTCTTGGCAGTCTGGAACGTAAGTTATTAATTAGTTGATTTTTTGGGGATAGGCTTTTGGGCTTATCCCTTTTTTTTTCGTTTTGTGTTATGGATTTATTTAATGAACCACGAAGGAACGAAGAGCGCGAAGGAAGAAGGGAAGAAGAGAAGAGGTAATCTTGCGCTAGGAAGGGAGTATTCTTTTTTTGTGTTTATGATTGATTCAAATTACGTTGCTCAGATATTAAGCCCTTTAAAAACTGATATTTTTGATTCCGTTCTATTAATTCTGCACAACGATCATCCGAGCATCCTAACTCTTTTAATAAACAACTTTGTATCATAAAATCAAGGACTTGGTTAATCCTAAACAATTTATCCATTAATTTAGCATCGGATGGATTATTATAGTGCGTTAAGTAATTACGAATTTTTTTAACTGTTTTAAGAAAATCTTCAGCATTATTTATCAAAGGAGAAATTGTTCTATTTGTTAATTGAAACAATTCCCTTAATCGCTCTTCTAATGAGGGTTCATGGCTAAAATTCAATTCCTCATTCAACCACCTTTTATGCTCTAGAGGTGTATTTTCTAGTATGGATTCTAAACGTCTTTTATGTTCGTCTGTAGATGATTTATGTTGATCAATTATTCTCCTGTGGTATGATTCTAGTGCTTGAACTCGTGATAGAAAGGTATTTTCTAGGAATAGTTTATCATTGTATATCGTGCTAAAATATAGATTAATTATATCTTCAGCTACATCAAATAAATTAAACCACTTTTGTAAGATAAGGCTAAAATCCTGTTTGATATCATATAATTCAAATAAAAAGTTTTCCGTGTTCAAAATATCATTTTGGGTATTGAAAATTGATTGTTTAGATATAGCTTCTATTCTTTTAATATCCCCATCAATTTGTAAACAAAAGAATAGTGATGTTATATGATTTGCTTGACCGGAAGCCAGTGTAATAAAACTTTGCAATGGGATTATAAAGTCTTTAAAAATATTTTCTAAAGATTCTTTATTTTTAAGAATAATTTCCATAAATGCAGATTTATTTACACTTATTTCTTGATAATTATATTTTGTTTGTAGAAATTGCTTAATAAATATTTCACATTTAGTGATATTTGCTTTCATTTCATTTAACGTAAACAAAGACAAACTATACTCCATTAAATTATTATTTTCATTATTAGAATCATGAAGATTCCATTTAAAAGGAGACAAATATTTTAGGTAAGTGAAATCAATCTGAAATTTATCAAATTTAATTTCTTCTAAACTCTTAAAATGGTAGTCCAATAAAGCCATTCTAATATAATATTTATAAGTCTCAATACCTGGAAAAGAAATGCTACCATTTTTCTGATAGCAATTCATTAAAGTACATAATTTACCGTGAATAACTCCAAGAATTATTTCTTGATTGCTATTATCAATATCAATAGAATTATTTTGTATATTGAAACTACCAATAATTTCAAGTGATATGCCCGCTTCATAAGAAAATATAATACTTCCTGCCACTTTTTGATCAGGATTAGAAGGAATCCACCAAAGTCCTAAAGATTCAGACTCTTTCATATATCTTGATAAATTTTCTGAAGGATAACACTTATAATATGTTGTATCATATTCAGATGTCAATCATAACTTCAGTTATGTAGGTTGGGTTGATGAACGAAACCCAACATCTTTATAATGTTATTGCGTTGGGTTGCGCTTTGCTTAACCCAACCTACGAATTATTACTAAGTAAAGAATAATGATGGTAGGATAAAATTTGATGTGAAACAATGATAAAATAAGGTAATGTCAAAAAAGCGTAAATTACTATAAAAAGTCCTTTCTGGCTCTAGAAATATTCAATTTGATGATTTAGTGACATTAGTTGAAGCCTTTGGTTTTTCCCTATCACGTATCAACGGTAGTCATCACATTTTTACTCATCCAACTATCCCCGAACTTATTAACTGACAAAATCGCAATGGTAAAGCTATTCCTTATCAGGTTCGTCAATTTTTGATTTTGATTGAAGAATATGCACTCACTTTGGAGAATGAGCAATGAAGCAGTATCACATTAATATTTTCTACAGTCAAGAAGATGAAGGTTATATTGCTGATATTCCTGATTTAAAATATTGTTCAGGATTTGGTTTAACTGAAGAAGAAGCACTGCAAGAAGTTTTGAAAGCTAAAGCTGCTTGGTTAGAAGCTGCGGAAATAGAAGGTAAACCGATTCCCGAAGCAAGATATAAACCTGTAATTTATCAAATAGCTTCATAACTTCATAGTTTGTAAATTAACAACTTAACAAATTAGGTATAATCTAAGATAAAATATCACTTTAACTTCTTATGTCAGCAAAAGACTTTTTTCACAATGCAGTTAGGTTAGCTTTAGAAAAAGATAATTGGCTAATTACTCATGATCCTTTATCTTTTGAACTTACTGAAAAAGTTAAAGTGAGAATAGATTTAGGTGCAGAAAAGTTAATTACTGCGGAGAAAGATAATCAAAAAATAGCCGTAGAGGTAAAAAGTTTTATAGGACTTTCAGCCATTTCTGAATTTCATACAGCTATTGGTCAGTTTTTGAATTATAAGGTAGTATTAACACAGAAAGATCCTCACAGGATATTATATCTAGCTATATCTCAAGATATATATGAAGGATTTTTTCTAGATTCTTTTATTCAAACTGTTTTACAGACTTATGACATTAAGTTATTAGTGTTTGATGTGAAAAGAGAGGAAATCTTACTATGGAAAAGTTAGATTATCGAGAAATAGTTAAAAATTTCATCCAAAAATATGCACAAGAAGAATGTGTAGAAGATTCAGAAAATCTCGAACTTGTTTTTGATACAGAAAGGGATGTTTATTTATTGTTGGTTACCGGATGGAAAGATGAAAAGAGAATTTACTGGTTTCCCATTCATATTAGTATTAAAGATGGTAAAATTTGGATTGAAAGGGATTTTACCGAAGAAGGAATTCCTCATCAATTAGTAGAGTTAGGTGTTCCGAAAACAGATATTGTTTTAGGTTTTAGATCACCTTATGTCAGACAGTTTACAGGTTTTGCATCGGTTTAGATTTCTGAATCAAGATTTACAGGATTTTCAGCTATTGATACTTAATAAACTACCATGACACAAAAAACCTATCCTCTAACTTTCGAGCAAATTCTTAATCTTGTTTTACAACTTCCTGCACAAGAACAAGAAGAAGATTTACTTACTGTTTTTGATAGAATCGGTAAAAATACTCAATCTAAAGGACTTACAGAAGAAATTTTAGAAGAATTATTAGCTGATGAATCATAAATTAATTATCATTGATATTCCTACAGAATCATCTCATGTTAACCATAACCATTGATGAAATCCAAAAAAACCTCACTAGCTATCTTCACCAAGTAGCAGCAGGAGAAACTATTATTATCATTGAAGCAGGTAAAGCAATTGCAGAAATAAAACCAGTTCCCAATGTTATGGAAAAATTAGATTACCCTGAATTAGTACAACAAGTGTTAGGAACACATACAGACGGTCATTGCTCTGAAGGAACAGAAATCGAGGTAATCTTTGATATTCAAAGAAATCGCTATCTAGTAGTTCATATAGGTTGGGAAGGTGAAAATAGAACCTATGGTACAATGATTCATGTAGATATTAAAGATGGAAAAATTTGGATTCAGCGCGATTTTACAGAAGAAGGAATTCCTAATCAATTAGTAGAGTTAGGAGTACCGAAAACAGATATTGTTTTAGGTTTTAGAGTGCCTCATATTAGGCAGTTTACTGGTTTTGCAGAGGGTTAAATTTTTTGTATTCTTCCTTTGCGTCTTTGCGTGAGATAAAGTTTCAATCATCCATTGATTCTGTAAACAAAGATTCCAGATTTCGATAACCACTAACGACACGCACAATTTCAATCCCACCATTAATAACTCGATAAAGAATAACGTAACCATCTAAAGGAACACCCCGCAAATCAACCTTAATATTTTCGTAACTCCGCCCCATATTAGGGAAATTAGCTAAATATTTACACTTCTTTTCAAATTCATCAACAAAACGCTCTCCAGCATCAATATTTCTATTGGTAAAATAATCAATAATTTCTGATAAATCTCGACTAGCTTCTGGAGAGATAATATGTATTTTCATCCTTGTCTTTCTCTCGCTTGACGCAACTTATCCCGCAATTGTGAAATCACAACATCTCCATCAATACCTTCACCTCTATCTAATTGTTCAATAGCAACATCAACCTTTTCCCGTGTTTCTTCTACCCAATTCTGATAACCCTTATCCCACTCCAAAAGCAATTTCAAAGCCTTACTAATCACATCTTCAGGATTTGTATATCTACCCGTAGCAATTTGCGCTTGAATAATTTGCTCTAATTCCGGTTTAATTTGGATATTCATGATTTCACCTGATCATCATTAAAAGCTGCTGCTAACTCAGGACTAATAATAGCTATAGAACTTTCTTTCCATTCATAAATAATAGCATCAATCAAATCCCAAGCCTCATTAGAAGTATCAGTTAAGCGAAAAGCCTCACTCACTTCTTTAATAAACTCTTGCAATTCATCCGCATCAAAAACCCGCAACCATCCATAAGGATGCTCATAACCTATTTTTTGTCCTAACAATAACCGAAACGCAACCGATAACGCCTCAAAAACAGCCTTACTTTGTGTTACCCCCTTCACTAAATAAGCCACATCTTCACGACGCAACAGCGCAAAAGATTGGTCATTTCTAGTAATAGTAATTGGGTGTTCATAAGCCTTATCTAGAACCTTTCCAGGTTGACGATTTAACTCAGTAGCTGTCACTAACTCATCTGAGTAAGCATTGCTAAAAATTGCCATTGACATGATACCCGCGTTTTCAAGAAACGCTGACTTAATCTGAAGATGATATTACGTACTATTATACGTAAACCTTATCATTTGTCAATAGGTAACATTACAAAAACCTTTGTTCTTGCAATTCTTCCTTTGCGTCTTTGCTCCTTTGCGACTTTGCGCGAAATAAAAAATTATCCCAAAGTCAAAATACTCTCTGGAAAATCCACCACCAACCGCAAAAACTTCAACCACTCAGAACCAAGCAAAACTTCATTAATTCCTTTACCCACATTCACAGGAATTTGATACTGCTTTCCGTCTAATATCACTTGACCTAAATAAATCTGAAATTTTGATTCACCTTTAGCAGTCCGTAACATTTCCTCCCCACTATACAACCATTCTAAACCATCTAAATCTTGTGTATTAATAGCCATAAAACCTGCAAAACCACTATCGAATAGGGCATCTACAGCAAGATTCAAGCCATCATTAGTAACTAATTCAATCTCAAAAAATAATTGCCCATTTTCTCCAAAGTAACCCTCTATCATATTGTGCCAGTTGTCCCCGTTTCATTCAAACAAAAAACGAAGTGTCTAGCTTGAGGATATTTTTCCAACATTCTTTTATGAGATTGCATCCTATCCTGATCAAGAAAGTATTCTCCACTATTTGGTTCTATGGCAATATACCAACCATAATGACTTTCGATATATTCAGAACGGACACGATTAAAAATTGCCCGACAACGTTGATAAAATATTTCATCTTCCGCTTCTCGTCTAGCTAATTCTTCTGGTGCTATAATCAATTCAGGAAAAATTCTTCCTCTTCTTACCACTTTTTTTGATGTAATGTGAGTCATATTTTTAACTTGAACTCTATTTAGTATTGTAACTTGAATTATGCTTGTATGTACAGACTGATTACCGTTATTCAACTAACAACTAACAACGAATCGCAACCAATATCTTCATCCCAAAGTTCCGGGTTAGTCGTAATAAAATCACTCATCATTTGTTCACATTCATCTAAATTTAAATCCACTACTTCCACACCATGAGATACCATAAACTCCTTCGCACCCGAAAAAGTCTTTGATTCTCCAGCAATAACTTTTTTAATGCCAAATTGCACCACAGCACCAGCACACAAATAACAAGGCATTAATGTAGAGTAAAGCATTGTACCTCTGTAGTTACCAATTCTCCCTGCATTGCGGAGGCAATCAATTTCCGCATGAGTCACAGGATCACCGTCTTGCACGCGCTTATTGTGTCCGCGTCCGACAATTTTACCATCCTTAACCAGCACAGAACCAATGGGAATTCCCCCTTCTTGTCTACCTTGTTGAGCTTCCAAAATTGCCGCATTCATAAATTCGTCCATTTGTCAATGCTCCTGATCTAAAAAGATAAGTATTATTGATGCTTCCCTGTGGAAAAACTGTGGAAAACCCATCCTCAATTTTTACAAAATAATGATACTCCATGAAACTAATAAATAATAAATTAAAGTTTTCCACAGCTTTTCGGCAAAAAATTGGATTTTTACCGCAATTTTAAGTAAAAATTAATCATTTATTATATTTTTCTTAAAATTCGGACTGAATAAGAGAGATTTGAATTTGATAAATTAGTTTCTTGGTTGTGGAAAACATCCAGAAAATTAATTCTATTTTGGGGAACGAGTCGCCATTTGAATGCGATCGCTCAATTGGTGTAAAGTTTGAACTAAACTCTGATCACTTTCTTGTAACTGGGTAATCTTTTCACAACTATACATCACCGTCGTATGATCTTTACCACCAAACTCCTCCCCTATTTTGGGTAAACTCAAATTTGTAAGTTGTCGCATTAAATACATTCCGATTTGTCTAGCCCAACTAATTTCCCGACGACGGGAATTACTTTTTAAGTCCTCAATAGAAACATTTAAAGCATCAGCGACTATATTTAAGATTATCTCTGGAGTTGTGGCTATTTTCTGGCTAGGAGTTCCTAGAATGGGAGCAAGATTTTCCACAGTCATAGGTAAACCCCAAATAGAAATATAAGCCAAAGCCCGAATTAATGCCCCTTCCAACTCACGGATATTAGAAGTACAATTAGAAGCAATATATTCAACTACCTCCCGTGGTAAACGAATATTTTCATATTCAGCTTTTTTCTGCAAAATCGCCATTCTGGTTTCTAAATCAGGCGTTTGAATATCCGCAATTAGCCCCATAGAAAACCGGGAACACAACCGTTCTTGTAAACTGGGAATTTGATTAGGAGGACGATCTGAAGCAATTACAACTTGCTTACCTGCCTCATGTAAAGTATTAAAAGTATGAAAAAATTCCTCTTGAGTATATTCCTTCCCCTCCAAAAATTGAATATCATCAACTAACAACATATCAGCAGCCCGATAATGTTCGCGGAAAGTTTGCATACTATCTTGACGAATAGCAGTAATTAAATCATTTGTAAACTGCTCCGTAGACACATAAAATATCTTAGAATTAGGACAGATTTCCCAGCGATAATTACCAATAGCTTGCATTAAGTGAGTTTTCCCCAAACCCACACCACCACATAAAAATAATGGATTGAATTCCCTCCCCGGATATTCGGCTACAGCTAAAGAAGCAGCATGAGCCATGCGATTGTTAGCGCCGACAACAAACCGCGAAAAAACATATTTAGAATTTAAATCTGAAGTCTTTTGCGTATTTATCGGAGCATTTGCCAAAATATGATTTATTGCTGGTAATTCCCCCCCCAGTTCCTGTTTACCCAAATGAGAAACTTCCTCATCTTCAACTACAGTAATATAAATTTCGATGGGATAACCCACAATATCTTGGACTACATTAGCAATAGTATGAATGTAATATTTTTGCAGCCAATTGCGAGCAAAAGGATTAGGAGCATATATTACCAAACAGTTGTTTTCTAGCTGCTGTGCTTTAGCTGTCTTAATCCAAGTTTCAAAGGTAGGAGGAGCTAACTCTAACTGTAAACGCTCTAATACATGATTCCACAAACCATTTAGGGGAATTTCCATTAACGCCACCTTTATCCGTAATTCCTAATTCCTAATTTGTAATCACATACAATAAGATCCCCAACTTCTGATTTCAATTCATAATTTATTTACAAGCCAAAAAAAGAAGTCGGGAATCTGAACTACTCTAAAGATACATAAATCAAATAGGAGGCTATATAATTATCCTGATAAACACCAGGTAGTCAGTATCCTAGCACTACTAACGAATACGGAGCAATAATCACATGATGAAGATCAATAATTATAACCTAGCAGCTAAAAATATTAATACCAGATTTTTACGCCAAAACTTGGGCAATAAAGGGAAAAAATGGATTGCAGTCTGTGGTGTAGCAGTTTTCATGCTGGGAGGTTGTACCAGTCTCAAGAAAACCACCTCAGAAATAGAACCTAGTCATGCTCAATCACAAAAAACTACTGCACCCACCACAGAAATTGCTCCTCCCGCGATTTTTTCCGCTTCTGGAGATCCTAACTTTGTTGTCAAAGTCGTACAAAAAGTAGGAGGTGCAGTTGTTCGCATTGATTCAACGAGAACCGTTACCACTCAAGCACCAGACGAATTTTCTGATCCCTTTTTTCGCGGCTTTTTTGGTAATAGAATCCCTTCTCAACAAAGAGAAAGAGTAGAAAGAGGTAGCGGTTCGGGATTTATCATTAATTCATCTGGGCAAATTTTAACTAATTCCCACGTTGTCGACGGTGCTGATTTAGTTACAGTTACTCTCAAAGATGGCCGGACTTTTAAAGGTAAGGTATTAGGTGAAGATGCGGTAACGGATGTTGCTGTAATTCAAATTGAAGCTAATAACTTACCCACCCTAGCTTTAGGTAAGTCGGATACTTTGCAACCAGGAGAAGCCGTTATCGCTATTGGTAATCCCTTGGGTTTAAATAATACTGTCACCTCTGGAATTATCAGCGCCACAGATCGTTCTAGTAGTGATATCGGTGCAAGTGATAAGCGTGTTGATTATCTGCAAACAGATGCAGCAATTAATCCTGGGAACTCCGGTGGACCCTTACTAAATTACCGTGGTGAAGTCATTGGGATGAATACAGCAATTATTCAAGGCGCTCAAGGTTTAGGATTTGCTATTCCTATTAATACTGCCCAAAAAATTGCTGAGGAAATAATTGCTAAAGGTAGAGTTGATCATCCCTATTTAGGCATACAAATGGTCACACTCACACCTGAAGTTAAGGAAAAAATCATTGCCAGATTTGGCGATAAAATAAATTTATCTGCAAATGAAGGAATCCTCTTAATCAGGATTGTTGCTAATTCACCCGCAGCGGTTTCTGGATTGCGTCCAGGAGATGTTATAAAGAGTATTAATAATCAACCAGTTTTGAAAGTTGATGAGGTGCAAAGAATAGTAGAAAATAGTAAAATCGGTATTCCTCTCCAAGTGCAAGTAGATCGTAATGGTAAAGTTTCTCAATTTTTAGTTAAACCTGCACCTTTACCAGTTAACAAGCAATAAAATTCCTTAGAAACTGTCAGAATCAGGATATCCAGAATTAAAGGATGAAGAGGATGGAAACAGGAATTAAAAAAATAGATTTGAAACATAATGAATGAATTAGCACCAATCATTAAATTAGGTAATCCGATATTACGACAAAAAGCGGCTGCGGTTGAGAATATTCAAGATGAGAAAATTCAAAACCTGATTGATGAATTAATTACCTCAGTTGCTCAAGCTAATGGGGTGGGAATTGCTGCACCACAAATAGCAGCATCATACCGTTTATTTATCGTCGCTTCCCGTCCTAATGCTAGATATCCCCACGCACCAGAAATGCAGCCCACCGCAATGATCAACCCGCGAATTGTTGCCCATTCTTCGGAAATAGTCAAGGGTTGGGAAGGTTGTTTAAGTGTTCCTGGAATTAGAGGTTTAGTTCCTAGATATCAAACAATTGAAGTTGAATATACAGACCGTTATGGCAATTTACAAAAACAAGAATTAACTGATTTTGTTGCCAGAATTTTTCAACATGAATATGATCATTTGGAGGGATTAGTATTTTTAGATCGGGTAGAAAACAATCATGATTTAATTAGTGAGGAAGAATATCAAAAATCGGTGATTGGTAAAAATGAGTGATCCACAGATCCCCGACTTCTTAGAGAAGTCGGGGATCTAAATTCTCGGTGATATTTTACCAACCTAATTTTTCTAAAATGGGTTTTGTAGACACAATATGTCTGTCTAAACCCAATTCTTTGGGACTGACACCTAAAGCTAAAGCAATTAATTGGGGTAAGTGTAAAATCGGTAAACCTAACTTTTCACCAATGACCTTTTCTACTTCTGGTTGACGAGAATCTAAATTCAAATGACACAAAGGACATGGTGTCACAATACAATCAGCACCATTATTTAAAGCTTCTTGGATATGATTTCCAGCCATTTGGAAAGATTCTGTTGTTGCGTAGCTAGATAAAGGCCAACCACAGCATTGAGTTCTGCCACGATAATATACAGGTGTCGCTCCTACAGCCCGAAATACATTTTCCATTGCTTCGGGTTTAAAAGGATCATCATAGGGCATGGATTTCTGAGCGCGGAGGAGATAACAGCCATAGAAAGCTGCACATTTTAATCCACTTAATTTTTTGGTGACTCGCTGGGTAATTTCTTCTAAACCATAATCTGTGACTAAAGCATAAAGAAGATGTTTAACTTCTGTACTCCCCCGATAGGGTGAACAGCCTTCTTTTTCTAATAAACCATTAACCTTATTCACGTAATCAGGATTTGTTGACTGACATTCTTTTAATCGTTCATCAACATGACCAATAACACCTTGACAAGTGCTGCAATGGGTAAGTAAAGGGAGATTTAATGATTCTGCTAAAGCGATATTTCTGGCGTTAACGGTATCTTCTAGTAGTTGAGAATCTTCTTTAAATGTCCCTGAACCACAGCAAGAGGCTTTTTTCAGTTCAACCAATTCAATACCCAAGGCTTGAGTGAGAGATTGGGTTGATATATACAGTTCCCTACAAGCCCCTTGAGCTACACAGCCTGGATAGTAAGCGTATTTTAGCGGTTTAGATAGCATAAAAGTATAGTTGGTTTATTGTTTAGAGGTGATGAGGATTGATTAATTGGGTGGTTACTGTGGTTATTAAACCTTTATCTCTCATTTCCAGGATCTCCTTCATCTTTAATCCTCAGTTTTAATGATAGAACCTATACTCAGGTTCACCCTTTCCGATAAGATGTATATGCCCAAAAAAAACTTTGTTCATTTAGAGCAAATCATAGCAACTTGTTAAGGACTTTTATTTATGAGCCAAGCAGCAACTTTTGAAAAAGTTAAAAAAATTATCGTTGAGCAACTTAGCATAGAGGATGCGGATACGGTTACACCACAAGCCAATTTTGTTGATGATTTAGGGGCTGATTCCCTAGATACAGTGGAGTTAGTTATGGCTTTGGAAGAAGAATTTGATATCGAAATTCCTGATGAAGCGGCTGAAAAAATTAAAACTGTTCAAGACACTGTGGATTATATCTCTAGTCACGCTACTGCATCTGCATAGGCAAATTTTGATTCAGAATTGACGGGTTTAAACAAATACTTTAAGAGTATACAAATTAACTGGATAAACCCGTCCTGAGATGAGTGTTAAGTGTCTAAACTGTAAGTTTGACTTCAAAAAAAGCACCAAAAGTCCATAATATTGAGCAAACAGTATAGTCTTAACTAAGAATACTTAACTCGGAACTCAGCCCTCTTAATTGTTTCCCCTGCTGCTTTTTCGCCATATTTAATGCAATCATGACAGACTATAAACGTAACCGCGTTGTTGTAACAGGTGTGGGCGCGATTACACCCATCGGTAACACACCAGCCGAATATTGGGAAGGATTATTAAGCGGACGAAATGGGATTGACTATATCACCGCCTTTGATGCTTCTAAACATAGTTGCCGCATTGCGGGTGAAGTCAAAAACTTTGATCCACACACTTACTTAGATCGCAAAGAAGCCAAGCGGATGGATCGGTTTGCCCAATTGGGTGTATCAGCAGCTAAACAAGCTGTTGCTGATTCAGGTTTAGTAATTGATGATCTCAACGCTGAACAAGTTGGTGTAATTATCGGTTCGGGAATTGGTGGAATTAAAGTTTTAGAAGACCAACAAACCATTTACTTAGATCCTAATAAAGGTCCTAGTCGTTGTAGTCCCTTCATGATTCCCATGATGATCGCCAATATGGCAGCAGGATTAACAGCAATTCATACTGGGGCAAAAGGTCCGAATTCCTGCTCTGTAACAGCTTGTGCTGCGGGTTCTAATTCTATCGGCGATGCTTTTCGTCAAATTCAAGGCGGATATGCCACAGCGATGATTTGCGGTGGCTGTGAAGCCGCAGTTACACCCCTGTCAGTGGCAGGATTTGCGGCTGCTCGCGCCCTCTCCACCCGCAATGATGATCCGGCTCATGCTTGTCGTCCCTTTGATCGTGATCGTGATGGCTTTGTCATGGGTGAAGGAGCAGGAATTTTAATTCTCGAAGAATTAGAACACGCCCTCAGCCGGGGCGCAAGGATTTATGGGGAAATTGTTGGTTATGGGATGACCTGTGATGCTTATCACATGACTTCTCCTGTTCCCGGTGGTTTAGGTGCAGCCAGAGCGATTGAGTTAGCTTTAAAAGATGCGTCACTGACACCGGAAATGGTTAGTTACATCAATGCTCATGGAACTAGTACGTCAGCTAATGATGTGAATGAAACCGCGGCGATTAAGAAAGCTTTGGGAGATCATGCGTATAAAGTAGCCATCAGTTCTACTAAATCCATGACAGGACATCTGTTAGGCGGTTCTGGTGGGATTGAAGCTGTAGCGACAATTTTAGCGATCGCTCATGATAAAATTCCTCCCACCATCAACATTGAAAATCTTGATCCAGAATGTGATTTAGATTATGTCCCCCATACTAGCCGCGCTCAAGTAGTCGAGGTAGCCTTATCTAATTCCTTTGGCTTTGGTGGTCATAATGTTACCCTAGCCTTTAAGAAATTTAAATCTTAAAGATACTTGGAAATAAAAAATATCCTATCGCTTTCAGGAAAGGGGAGAATATTTTTCTTCCCATTACCAATTACCAATCACCAGTGATTGGCCGTATTGATCACCAAAAACTCAGAAGATCCCGCTTGTCCATTGGTGATGGGAAATGAGATGATAGGAAGAGTGGGATCACTTCATAATGACCCCAGCCAGAAAAAGCTAAAAAGAGTCCTAACCCGTCGTTAACAATAAAGAGATTATGGCTGTTGCAACCCAATCCATCCAAGAACTTTGTATTAATTCGATCCGCTTTTTGGCTGTAGATGCCATAGAAAAATCTAAATCAGGACACCCAGGACTACCGATGGGCGCGGCTCCAATGGCTTTTGTGCTTTGGGATAGCTTCATGCGCTATAACCCCAAAAATCCTCAGTGGTTCAACCGCGATCGCTTTGTTTTGTCCGCAGGTCATGGTTCAATGTTGCAGTATGCCTTACTGTACTTGACCGGTTACGATAGCGTTACCATAGACGACATCAAGCAATTTCGTCAATGGGGTGCTAAGACCCCAGGCCACCCCGAAAACTTTGTTACACCCGGTGTAGAAGTCACAACAGGCCCTTTAGGTCAAGGAATTGCCAATGCAGTTGGTTTAGCAGTAGCCGAAGCACACCTAGCTGCTAAGTTCAATAAGCCTGATGCCACAATTGTTGACCACTACACCTATGTACTTCTGGGTGATGGTTGCAACATGGAAGGGATTTCCGGTGAAGCTGCTTCTATTGCAGGACACTGGGGATTAGGTAAACTCATTGCTCTTTATGACGACAACCACATCTCCATTGATGGTTCTACAGATGTAGCTTTCACAGAAGATGTTTCCAAACGGTTTGAAGCTTACGGTTGGCACGTTCTCCACGTTAAAGATGGTAACACCGATTTAGCCGGAATTGCCCAAGCTATTGAAGCCGCAAAAGCTGTCACCGACAAACCCACCATGATTAAGGTGACAACCACCATTGGTTATGGTTCTCCCAACAAACAAGATACCGCTGGTATTCACGGTGCGGCTTTGGGGCCAGAAGAAACCATCGCTACCCGCAAAAATTTAGGTTGGGAATACGACGCTTTTGTAGTTCCTGAAGATGCCCTTAATCATACTCGCAAAGCAGTAGAACGCGGTGCTGGTTACGAATCCGCTTGGAATACAGTTTATGCTGGTTACAAAGCTAAATATCCCCAAGAAGCAGCGGAATTTGACCGTTTCATTAGCGGCAAATTACCAGAAGGTTGGGATCAAGTATTACCTACCTACACACCAGAAGATAAAGCATTACCTACCCGCAAACACTCAGAAAACTGCCTCAACAAACTAGGGGCTGTTTTACCTGAGTTAATTGGTGGTTCTGCTGACTTAACCCACTCCAACCTCACCGAACTCAAAGGCGCTGGTGATTTCCAAAAAGGACATTTCGCTAACCGCAACATTCACTTTGGCGTAAGAGAACACGCTATGGGTGCAATCTGTAACGGTATGGCGTTGCATAATTCAGGTTTGATTCCTTACGGTGCAACCTTCCTAATCTTTACCGATTATATGCGGGCTGCTATTCGTTTGGCTGCTCTTTCCGAAGCTGGTTCAATTTGGGTCATGACTCACGACTCCATTGGCCAAGGTGAAGATGGTCCTACACACCAACCCATTGAAACCCTTGCTTCTTTGCGGGCTATTCCTGATTTAACTGTAATTCGTCCCGCTGACGGAAATGAAACATCCGGTGGTTACAAAGTCGCAATTGAGAAGTCTAAAGCAAAAGCTTCTACTTTATTGGCTTTTACTCGTCAAAATGTTCCTAACTTAGCTGGTACATCCATTGCGGGTGTTGCTAAGGGTGGATATACAATTGTTGATTCTGAAGGGACACCAGATATCATCTTGATTGGTACTGGTTCAGAAGTTAGCCTCTGTGTAAGTGCAGCAGAAAAATTAACTGCTGTCGGTAAGAAGGTTCGTGTTGTTTCTATGCCTTCTTCTACCTTGTTTGATACACAAGATGCAGCTTACAAAGAGTCTATTCTTCCTAAAGCTGTTACTAAGCGTCTATCTGTAGAAGCTGCTAGTAGCTTCGGTTGGCACAAATATGTCGGTAGCGAAGGCGACACTGTAAGTATTGATACTTTTGGTGCTTCTGCTCCTGGTGGTATTTGTTTGGAGAAGTTTGGCTTCACTGTTGATAATGTTGTCGCTAAAGCTAAGACTTTGTTAGGTTAATTTTCACAAAATACTTTCTAATTTTTTCGGGTGGGCTAAAAAGCTCACCTTTTTTTTGTTTTACTCTAATGAATGCTAATCTTTCTTGTCCTTCCCCTTGTTTTAGAAAACCCAATTTAATAGGAAATTAAATATTGAAAAATATTATAATGATGTATTAGATGGACTTTGACAACAATATTCTTTTGTTGCAGCAGCATTATCTATTTGGTTTCTGAGCGTATCCATCATTTCTATTACTATTCTATGCAATTCATCGTAATCTTTTTTATCTATATCAAGATAATTACCATGAGCTATAATGTTCCTTTTCCCTAACAATTTTTCATCTATTAATACTTCCTTTGATTCATAGAGTGAATAATCTAAACCAATCATACATATTATTTCTTTAAAAACTGATGATGATAAATTAGACGTAGCAATTCTAAATTCATATTTTATCACACTTCGCTCATTTAATTTAGTCATAAAAAATTCTGCAACTTCATTATATATAGTTGCTTTTTCTGTTTCCTTAGCTTGATCTAATTGATCTTTCATTGCCAAAGCTATAAAATTATTTGCTAGTTGATTATAAGGTAGCTTTTGCATAGCCACAAATTCTACATAGCTATTAGCTGATACTTTAACAAATCCTTCCCAATGAGCATAAAGCATAGTAATACCACTGCGGACTAATGCATTTCTTTTTGCTAATTCAAAATCCTTTGAATCAATCAAACTTTTCAATATTGAAAGCTCTTTTTTTCGCCATGCAAGTTCTTCTGCTAACTTATCACTAAGCTGTTCTAAAGTGCGTATTTTCATGGCTGGAAAATTTTACGTCCCAAGGGAACTAAGTTTGGTATTCTACGCTTTGCAGAAGTACCTGAACCTCCTGAACTTGACCACTGTTTGTATTCAGGATTTACCCAAACTTGCTTTACTTTTTCTTTGATATTAATCTCTGAATTAGATAAATTTTTGTAGTTGTAACCAATTCCTAACGCAATTACCTCATAAGCAGAAACCAAAAATCCTCCTAAAAATCTATTTTTAGTATGGGAGTATCTGCGAAAACTTTCATTTCCAAGTTGGTCATATAAAATTTCAAATGTCTTATTAAAAGCAGTTTCTTCTTCACTATAATTAAATTCTTGATTTTTAGCAATTTCTAGAATTTTATCAGTCAAGAAAATACTTAAATCATTACCTATTTTTTTTATTTCATTTTCTTCAAGAGTACGGAATACCAAAAATCTTACTAACAATTCCATATCATATTGTTCATCATTCTGTCGATCACTGAGAGCTATACATTCTTGGAAATTTTCATTTTCACTTAATTTTTTTAGCCAGTGAAACATTTCTTTGTTATACATGACAAGAATACAGTTTCTTACCTCCTGTGCTGTAGCTATTGAACCACCATTATTTAATCTTTGAAATAATTCGTATTTGGCAATTTCATCACTTTCTTTGAGAAGAATAGTTGCACCAATTTTAGCTCTTTTTATCAATAAGCGTTGGGCTGAAGTGAGAGAGTTAATAGGATCATCAGGATCTTCCCATTTCTTTCCTTCCAAATTTGATAAATATTTAGTTTTTTCTAAAACCAATGGATCTAAAAGTTTTTGATCTTCATCTTTTAATTTTCCCACAAATTCATATATTGTAGATAATCTTTGTAGTCCATCCACAACATCCCATACACCATCGTCACGTTGAGAAACAAAGATGGGTGGAATTGGTATACCCAGTAAAATAGATTCTATTAAGCTAGTTTTTTGGCTAGAAGTCCAACGAAAAATCCTTTGAAATTCAGGATGTATATCAATTTCGTTATTTTCATAAAGGCTGATCCATTCACCAATAGACATTGAATAGTGATCGGATCTAATCTCTTGCCTCATTTTGTCAATTTCTTCCTGAAGTCCCATGTTATTACTCCAATTTTAAAAAAGGTAAAATCTAGAAAGCCAGCTTTTACAAGCTGTAAATGTTTAATCTTGTCAGGGTTTTATAATTAGGTTTTAGTTGATTTTAACTCAGTAAAATCTAACTTTTAACGAGGGGTGATATCGGCTTTTCTCATCCCAACCTACTTGAATTATAAGTCATGAACAGAATATTATATTACTGCAATTATCAATTACATAACCAGTTTCATCTACGAACATAAAAAAGCCTTTACAGACCATAGCAAAAGATAGCCTGACAGATAATTACCAAATTGTAAAGGCTGGAGATACCATAGCGATAGCGTTCCGCAGGAATCGCATCATCCCAATTCCGCGATAAAATTTTACATTATTACTCTAGATAATACAACTGTTACCATAGTCTTTGCCTCATGATTAAGTTATTTAGATATTTTGTCATATTTTTAGAGGAAATTTCATGAACATTAACAAAAATGAACTTACACGAGTATAACGTTAGTGTATAATGGAATATTACTAATATCACAATAATTAACTCTCTGTTGATATTATGCAAACACAAACACGGTATTACACCCCAGAAGAATATTTAGAACTAGAAGAGAAAGCAGAATATAAAAGCGAATACCGAGACGGAGAAATTATCCCTATGACTGGAGGAACAACAAATCATAATAAAATCGCTCTGAATTTCGCTGCTAACTTGAAATTTGGGTTAAAGAAGCAAAATTATGATGTGTATATTGGTGATGTGCGTTTGTGGATACCGCGTTATCGTCAGCATACATACCCTGATATCATGGTAATTCAAGGAGAACCTATTTACACAGGTGCAAATACAACTACTGTGATGAATCCTTTATTAATTGCTGAAGTTTTATCTAAATCAACTAGCAATTATGACCAAAGTGATAAATTCATGTACTATCGTTCTATCTCTGAATTGAAAGAATATATTTTAATTAATCAATATCAATATCATGTTATGCAATATGTGAAAACCGACGATAGTAAATGGATATTCACAGAATTACAGTCTGAATCGGATATTTTGATATTGGAAACCATAGATTTTCAGATTGCTTTGAGTGACTTATATGAACAGGTGAATTTTACACAAGTTAATGAAAATGAATAATTAATATAACTCTATTTTCTGCTATATACTAAACACGCTTGGGAAATTAACTTTTACAAGATTAGGAAAAACCTAGATTTGTAGGGGTTTGGTACTGCTAAACCCCTACTATAGAATCACACGATTAAGACGTTTTGAATATAAATTAGTCCGTGAGTTGCCCAAACTTGTCCATGTTTACATATAATTTATTATAATAACAGTATCAAATTAATATCGCAAAAATTACCTAAAGTTATGAAAAAAAGGTTATTTAGTCAAGGGTGGATAGGGGTGACACAAACTGTCATTCTCGCTTCCCTGACAGCATTAACGACAAT
Organism: Anabaena sp. AL09; assembly: GCF_001672255.1. Taxonomy (NCBI): domain Bacteria; kingdom Bacillati; phylum Cyanobacteriota; class Cyanophyceae; order Nostocales; family Nostocaceae; genus Anabaena; species Anabaena sp. AL09. The sequence continues at coordinate 13,709 of NZ_LJOQ01000043.1, read as the reverse complement.
TGCGACTACCAACCAACCCAGCCACGCTGAAGGCACAACTTTTTACTGTGGCAAAAGTAAAGGTATACCTGTTACCTTTGTCCGTACTCAAGATAGTAGAAAAGTAATAATAGTTCGCTGGACTTCTAATGCTTACTTTCCACCACCTTGGACTGCTCAACGTCGTTGTGACGAAGTATCGCGCAGATTTCAAAGGAGTAATGACAACGGTACTCTGAAAAATATCACCACTGGGACGCTGAGAGGTGAACCAGTTGTTTGTGCTGGTACTAGCCAAAATACTGGTTGTACAAGTAATAATTTATTATTTACTCTCAAACGTGGAGTTAATCCCAGTGCTACTCTCCGCAGACTCTTAGACCGTCGGGGTTTAGCTGCTGGTAAGACAACAGTCGATGAAAGTGCAGGTGACGCAATTAATATTGACTTCCAGCTTTACCTGGATAATGCCACAGTTGAACCGGATTAAATTAACATGATTTGGCGGATATTAAAATTTGTCGCCTGTATTGGCGGTTTGTCAATGTTGCTTTCAAGTTCGGCGGAAAGTATCAGTATTTCCGCCAAACAAACTAGCATAACACAATCGCCAATTCCATTATCAGCAGCACAGTTGCAGGAAAAAGCGGCCGCTATGACTGTCAAGATATTATCAACAGATTTTTTGGGTTCAGGAATATTACTAAATAAACAAAATTCAGTTTATACAGTATTAACAAATGCCCATGTTTTGCGAGCAGATAATCCACCCTATCGTATTCAAACACCAGATGGAGAAATATACAAAGCAGATGTACAAAAAAATGTGAATTTCCAGAATTATGATTTAGCAATATTGCAATTTTCGACTATTAAAAAATCTTATTCTGTCGCAAATTTGGGTACTGTTCCCAAAGTAGAAGATGAGATATTTATTGCCGGGTTTCCTATGGAAGAAGAAAGCGAAAAAATCAGCTTTGTATTTATTGGTGGTAAGGTATCTTTGATATTATCAAAAGCTTTAGAGGCTGGTTATCAGGTGGGCTATACAAATCGTTTAGAAAAGGGGATGAGTGGCGGTGCTTTATTGAATAAACAGGGTGAGGTTGTGGGTGTAAATGGAATGCACGCTTATCCTTTATGGGATGCTCCCTCTGTGTTTATTGATGGTTCGCAAGCAGAGGAAAAGTTACATCAGGAAATAGTGGGTTTGAGTTGGGCTATACCAATAGATAGGGTTGTGCAAATGATGGGGGAATTTGAAAGCAAGCAGAATTATCCTTGGTTACATAAAGATAAATAGAGGTGAAATTATGAGGCTTAATTATAGAATATTAACAGTAATTAGTGGAGTATTAATCACATTTATTCAGCCAGAAATTACCAAAGCAATATGTAGTAATAATCAAGTAGATGGAAGTGCTGAAAAAATCACTGTTTTAATCAATAGTAAAGAACCGGGATCTGGTGTAATTATTAAAAGAACTGGTAATACTTATACTGTCCTTACGGCCTATCATGTTGTTAAAAATCCCAAATTTAAATATGAAATATTGACCGTAGACAAACAAACCCATCAAGTCAATTATCAAACAGTAAAACGCCTAGCAAATAATATTGATTTAGCTATTTTAGAATTTACGAGCCACCAAAATTATCAGATTGCTAAATTGAGTAATTCTGAAAAAATAAAAAGACGAACAAAATTGTATGTATCTGGTTATCCAGTGAAAACTGGAGCAATAAAAGCATCTATTTATGATTGCCGTGATGGGAAAGTAATTGATAATCTTACTAAAAATTCTATTAATAATAATGGCTATAATTTAATTTATGACAATCCTACATTACCGGGGATGAGTGGAGGAGCAGTTCTGAATGATGCCAAGCAACTCATAGGAATACATGGTAGAGGAGAAGGAGCAACTGATATAACTTCAGATGCTATCAATCCCGATGTTGGTATTATAAAATCAGGAAGAAATTTAGGAATTCCCAGCAGTGTTTTTCTACCATTATTAACTAGAATTGGCGTAAATGTAGATATGAGTTCTCCAACAGAAGAAATAGTCACTACTGGGAATAATACTGATAAATTGGAAGAATTACTATCTCAAGGCAACTGGAAAGAAGCTGATCAAGAAACAAAATCTCTCTTGTTTGCTATGACTCAAAGTTCTAATACAATTAATGAACAGGGAATTTCCCGATTATCTTGCACCAGTTTGAGTAGGATAAATCAAATGTGGAAAACTAACAGTCAAGGGAGGTTTGGTTTTACGGTACAAGCACAGAAGTGGAAAAGTCTGTTTGGTACTAAATTTGAACCAACTAACGAACATTTTGAAGATTTTGCTACTGAGGTAGGTTGGCGCTATCGCGGTAGATTTTTACACAACGATAAGATTAACTACTCTTTAAATGCTCCTTTAGGACACCTTCCCAGATTGTTTTTAGATGGACCAATTTGGGGAAAATTTATTGCGTATTTAGATAGTTGCAAGATATAATTTAGTTGAGTATTTTGTAATCTACTGAGGTGAAAAATGTCCAGAAGAATTAGCTATCTATCCTACTTAATCAAGATTTTTTTATTTTCAACGCCATTAATACTAATGCAATCTTTCCCAGCTTGGGGACAGTCTTCTTCTAATCAGCCTGAAGTTGGTTTTGAAATTGAAGGACAATCAGAACTTAATCAAATAGTCCTACCTTTATATAAATATGTAGGGGAATGTCCTAGTTCCCAAATTTATGTAGGCAAAGTGAAAGCCTGGTTTACATCCTCTACAGAACCTCCAAAAAATGGTAGAAAGGTGATTATCAGAAATATTAGCAGGGGGATGGCTCCCGATAATTTTCCCTTTACAGACCGTGACTATAGCAAAGGTAGATCATCCGAGTCAACTGACATAACTACTGGTACTCAACATAGTAATAGAGTATTTGTTGTTAAAGCGAATAATAAGAATGATTTTGAATATGAGATTAGACAAGAAAATTCAGTGCTTGAAAGGGGACAATTTTCTGCTTTTGTGAATGAAAGTTCTACAGTGGAAGAAATTTCTAGAGCAAAAATAGAGGTCGATAAAGGATACTGTGCAGAAAAAGGTAAAGATTTTTTCTCTCCTTGTCGTCGGTGGGTATCCAATAAAGTAAAAGAGTGTCCTTGAAGACTAACTATCTGTAAATAATGAACTGCTGCTATTTGTTAGACAAATTTAGCAGCAATCAAACTTAAATAATTAATAATTATCTCATGCAAAGGCGCAAAGAATGACTTAATCAGGACTTTAGGATATTTGATTGTAATTGAATGATAATTTTCTATTATTACAGTTACTTTCTTCTTTGCGTCTTTCCTCCTTTGCAACTTTGCGCGAAACATAACACACAAAAACACACGAAGAGAATGTTATTTTTATCCTGAAAATCCTCAAATCCTGGATATCCTAATTCTGACAATTAATCAATTTCCAATGAATTAATCATCTTGTCTGCTGTTTCCAAAAACTGATCATAATTATCTATTTTCGCAGTATAAGTAATCGTATAAGCCTGATCACCTTTTAAAGTCACAACCTGCATATTCTTTAAAATATCTTTACCATTTTTACCCGTAAACACCAATTTACTAGCTTCTTTATTTGCCAAATTCGTTACACTTTTATCAACAATCTTTGCACCTGATACAGTATTATTAATTTCCTGAATACTGGATTTTTGCCAATCATCTAATCTGCCAGAAAACTTATCAACGCTAATTGTCACCTTTTCTTGAAAATTATCTTTATCACTTTGTTTAGGAGAGATAAAAGTCACAACTTCGGCTGTAATTGGGTTTTCTAAATCTTGTCTTTCCCAGGTTTTTGGATATCTTACCTTTATCCCATATTGAGAATTTTCATATACATTAAAATCATCTTTTTTGGTAATAACTAAAATAGTTAAGCTGATAAATATTGTCATTACTAATCCCAGCAGCAACTTCCAATCTAGAGACTGCGGTAATAACTTTTTAACTGCTTGTAATGCTTCCTTTGCTGTAGGGTAACGCTTACGAAAATCATAACTTACCATTTTATCTAAAACAGTTCCTAGTTTGGGACTAACATTTACATATTTACGCCAAATAATTTCCCCCGTCTTTATATCTTCTTCTAATTTATCAGGTAATAAACCTGTGATTGCTTGAATAGCAATTATTCCCACTGCATAAATATCACTACTCAATTGTGGTTTACCTCTTTGTTGTTCAAGTGGCATATAACCAGGAGTCCCAATAATTACAGTAGAAGTAATTTGTCCCTGTTTATTAACTAGCTGTGTACGAACTTCTTTAACTGCACCAAAATCAATCAGGAAAATTGTATTATCTAAATGACGACGACGGATATTATCTGGTTTAATATCTCGGTGAATAACTTTGTATTTATGAACAAATTCTAAGACTTCTAAAATTTCTATTAGGAGTTGAATAACATCAGATTCACTCATTTTTTGACCTGATATTAATTCATCACTCAAATCATTACCTTTTATATATTCTTGAACTATATAAAATTCCTGATATTCTTCTATGTGGGCTAAAAGTTGGGGAATTTGGTCATGTTTACCTAACATTTCTAGGGTTACTGCTTCTTGTTCAAAAAGCCTTTTAAGTATTATTAAAGTCGCTGGGTCTGTACTGGCTGGTGTAAACTGCTTAACAACACAAAGAGGATTTCCTGGTCGTTTGGTGTCTTTCGCTAAAAAGGTAGTCCCAAATCCACCTTGTCCCAGATTTTGAATAATGTGATAACGCTTGTCTATAATCGTGCCTATCATTAGACTCACCCTGTACTCAGAATGCGTTTAGGATTGATTATGACACAAATTCTGACATCTAACCCACATTTTGCAGATATTAAAACAAATTTAGGAATTAAAAATTTAGAGAAATAAAAGCCTGAAAATATTGCCCAGCAAAGATTTCATTAGACAGGGGTAGCGATGAATGAATGGTTACAAGGAAATTCACTTTTATTAGCGGAAATACCGAATAATTTAAAATCACAAGAATCTAATTTAGAAGTTAGTGAAAGACTACGACAATTATCTATTGCATTAAGGGATAGATAGTGTTAAACAGATAAAATTCTCAAACACAGCATCGCAAATTATCCATGATAGAAACCGACTGGAAAACCGTCAAAACCTACGAAGACATCATCTATCAAAAAACCGACGGTATCGCCAAAATCACCATCAACCGTCCCCACAAACGGAACGCATTCCGTCCCAAAACCGTATTTGAACTATACGAAGCCTTTTGGGATGCCAAAGAAGATACCAGCATTGGCGTAGTGTTATTTACTGGTGCAGGACCCCACACAGACGGTAAATACGCCTTTTGTTCAGGTGGAGATCAAAGTGTGCGGGGACAAGCAGGTTATGTAGATGATGCCGGAATCCCCCGTTTAAACGTCCTCGACTTACAACGCCTCATTCGTTCCATGCCGAAAGTCGTTATTGCCCTAGTCGCGGGTTATGCTATTGGCGGCGGTCATGTTCTTCATTTAATTTGTGATTTAACCATTGCTGCTGATAACGCCATTTTTGGGCAAACAGGCCCCAAAGTAGGCAGTTTTGACGGTGGTTTTGGTGCAAGTTATTTAGCACGAATAGTAGGGCAAAAAAAAGCGCGAGAAATCTGGTTTCTCTGTCGTCAATATAACGCCCAAGCAGCCTTAGAAATGGGCTTAGTTAATACCGTCGTTCCCATAGAACAACTAGAAATAGAAGGGATAAAATGGGCGCAAGAAGTCTTAGAAAAAAGTCCCATAGCCATTCGTTGTCTCAAATCAGCATTTAACGCCGACTGCGACGGACAAGCTGGTTTACAAGAACTCTCCGGTAACGCTACTCTCCTTTATTACATGACAGAAGAAGGAGCAGAAGGAAAACAAGCATTTTTAGAAAAACGTCCCCCTAACTTTCGGGATTTTCCCTGGTTGCCTTAAATTTATTCGCCGTTGCATAATGGCTGTATGAATTATCTTTCGCGCAAAGGCACAAAGGAGCAAAGGCGCAAAGTTTGAGATTTTGAAATATACCAAAATCGCACCTGTTGTGGAAGGTGCGATTTCCGAAGATGTCAAAATTGGAAACACTAACGAATTGCCAGTCAAATTTTATTAAGGTAGAAGGAAAATTGATGACCGTAATAATAGGTAGTTAAATTAGTACGCTCTGATTTTTTACTTCTTGTGCAGCGGAAGTAGGGATATCTTCAACAGAGGCTACTGTAAGATGATCCAAATCGGTCGGAAGAGTTTGAGCAGCCGAAAAAATAGGTCTGGCTACTGGTAAACTCCAAGCTTCTTCTAAGGTTTCCCAAGCAGGTGCAAAAGCTGCTAAGGCGAAAGGACAGGCCTTCCAAACCCCTTGAACTGGTGCGCTCAACTTTTCACACATACCACCACGACGACCCTGTGGTTGGTAATAACGACAATAACGACAGGTAGATGTTAAACGCTTAATTAGTTTCATGTGCCTTCATCTTCAATACCGTAGGACTAGTTATCACACTTATATATCTTGCTTCTTCATCAAAATAGGCATGAAAGGCGAAAACTCATTATTGGCTATAGGTTCTAGCGATTATTAGCGATAAATAAACTTTATGATGTCTTTAGATTCTTGTTATATTTGTAAATGATTATTGAAGTGTTCACACACTTGTTTTTGTCTGAAACGTAATGGGGATCAAGGTTAAAAGTTTTATTTTAGATTTGCTCATCTTGGAAAAACCTGACTTTAGATGGATTTAAAATTCATCCTTAGCATCTACTTTACTCAATGATTTATAATAGTTCAATATTTTTAATCAGGGCTTATTTTCTACCCTAACAGCTTAGTGCAGCAGAGAGAACAAACATCCCAGCGTTCTAGTTCACCCGGTGGAGTGGGACATTGACATTGGGGACATAAAGGGAGATGATGCGATCGCTCTTGCATCTTCTTCGCCCAATTCTCAAAAACACCCAAAGCATTGTCAAGACTAGATATAACTAACTTCTCAGTAGTTAAATCATCAACCACATAACTAGGATGTTCAGATGCCGAAACAGTTGGTTCTGTTCCCGTCGTTGAGGAATTTTTCCACTCTGCTGTCGAAAAACGAATATCCACCAAAGAGGTGGAGAGCTTATCATTTAATTTCATCAATATAGTTTTCCGTCCAAAGGTCAAATTTTGCGCCCAAGCAGCACTAGAAGTTGCTACCCACACTACATCACGTTGAACTGACAAAGGACGAGTTTGAGCAGCAACCGCAGTCCCCACAACTTCCACCCAACACTTCAGCAACCGTGGAAATACCTGTTCTTGCCATTGTGGTGAACGTTGAATATTCCCTAAAACTTGATCAATTGACTTAAAAGACATATTTTGTTAGTAGTTTTACTATTTTAACTATTGTGGGACGGCCAGCATTCGACAAATCGCTCACGCCTAAGTCTTGCCTCTTGCCTAGTGCCATAACGACGATTTTCAATGCTAACCTACTTATATTGAAAATTAATTTAATCATCTACCCTAACTCCATCTTAAACAATGAATCAAAATCCTCTTATAGATTCTTCGCAAACACCAGTCTTAAACCCTGCTCTGACTACAGCACTGGCTAGTTTAGAAGTACAATTAGATCAAGAATTAACCAGATACCGACGGACACGCAAAAACGCCAGACAACAACCATTAAGCAGTGTAGAAAGTTACACAATAAATAAAAAAACAGCCTTGTTAACAGATATTCAACTACCAGCAGTTCCTCCCATAGCCACTCCCCCAGAAAATTCGTTGTTGACGAGAGAGACTGAAGCAATTAATTTTCCCCAGGAGTTTGCTATTTCCGAAATAGAAGAAACCCCCACCCCTCCAAACTTAGAAAAATCTAGCAGTAGTATAGTTCCCACCAAAATTCAATCTGTTGAAAACCAAACCCTCCTCACCACAAACGATACTCCTAAACAACCAGATGATTATTTAGAATCTAGTGAAGCATTATTACGGAGTTTGACTGCCGTTGCACCACAAACTCAAACTCCTAATTCTCCCAAATCCCGTGACAGTGTGCTATCCCCTCTGGAAATTGGTTCAATGCTATTGCTATTGTTAGCAACTTTAACTTTAGGCTATGTAGTCTTAAATCCCAAAACTTTGCCTAAATTTAATTTCAGTAACTTAACAAACAATAATTCATCACCAATTGCGGTAAATACTGAAGTAATAGAAAATAATTCTCAACCAACTAGCGAACCCAAAATCACTCCCATAGTCAAATATCCTAATTTAGCTACCCAAGAATTTCGACAAGTCAGAGATCCTCAAGATATCGTAGATTTAACACCAAAGATTAAACCCACTCCCCAAATCGTCCCCACTCCCCTAGCTATTCAACCCCCCATAACTCCTATAACTCCTATAACTCCTATAACTCCATTACCCACTCTTTCCCCTCTTTCTACTCTTTCCACACCTCTACCAAAGCCTACAGCCACCGCATCACCCCTTACAGAAGATGTGAAACTGTCAACTAACGGCTACTATTATATTATTGCTGATAATCAAGGCGACAAAGCTTTAACAGCAGCAAAGCAAGTAGTTCCTGATGCTTATTTATCACCCAATCAAAAATTTATTTATTTAGGTGCATTGAAAACCAAGGATGAGATTAAGCGGAAATTGCAAGAATTAGAAGCAAAAGGGATCAAAGGACGGTTACAAGAGCCATAATAAAAAAACCTTGGTATTGCTGAATTCAGGAATGAAATTCACTTAATTTTAATTCCGAAAACTCTTACCTTTGCGCCTTTGCGCCTTTGCGCCTTTGCGTGTTAGCGAAGCGGGGCGAAGCCTGGCTAATTCATACTCATTCGGTAGAGCCAACATGGAAGTTATTAACCGTATTCTGCGGGTGATTCGCGCTAATTTCAATACTTTAGTCAGCAATGCAGAAGATCCAGAAAAAATTCTGGAAAAAGCTTTCATGGAAATGCAGGAGAATTTGGTACAATTGCGTCAAGGGGTAGCTCAAGCGATCGCCACCCAAAAGCGCACAGAACGCCAAGCAGCCGCAGGAGAATCCCAAGGTGAAGAATGGTATCGTCGCGCCCAATTAGCCCTCCAGCAAGGCAATGAGTCTCTCGCACGGGAAGCCCTCACCAAACGCAAATTTTACCAAGAAACCGCTACAACCTTAACCAGTCAAATTCAACAGCAAAAAGATGTAGTAGCCAAATTAAAGCAAGATATGCGGACTCTAGAGTTAAAACTGGCTGAAGTGAAAACCAAAAAAGATATGTATATCGCTCGCGCACGTTCGGCCGAAGCTTCTTATCGGCTTCAGGAAATGCTAACTGGTGCTTCTGCCACATCTAGTTTAGGTGCATTAGAACGAATGGAAGAAAAAGTTTTACAGATAGAAGCACAATCAGAAGTTGCTAGTACACTGGGTGGTGATAATCTAGAAAAAAGATTTGCATCCTTAGATTCTGATCATGATATTGATATAGAACTGGCAGCAATGAAAACTTATATGCTAAATCAAGGAGAAAATCCGCAACCAGATCATAATTTACCCAAAACACCCGAATAATAAGTTTGCTTGGTTAATATAGCTAATTGATAGGTTCATGATTCAGAATAGAAAAAAAGATAGTAATTCAGACTGGAAAGACTACATTGGCATGGGTAGCTATTAATATAGTAGAAAAGCTAACTATCTAACCAAGAGCGTAAACCTCTAAAGGAAAAATAAATTTATGGGATTATTTGATCGCCTTAAACGAGTAGTTGGTGCTAACCTCAACGATTTAGTCAGTAAAGCCGAAGATCCAGAAAAAATGCTGGAACAAGCCCTCTTGGAAATGCAAGAGGACATGGTGAAGTTGCGTCAAGGGGTAGCGCAAGCAATAGCCGCCCAAAAACGTACTGAAAAACAGTATAATGAAGGACAAAATGAAATTAATAAGTGGCAACGCAACGCCCAACTTGCCCTCCAAAAAGGTGATGAAAACCTAGCACGTCAAGCATTAGAGCGGAAGAAAACTTATACTGATACTGCTACGGCTTTAAAAACTAGTCTAGATCAGCAAACTGTTCAGGTAGAAGGTCTCAAAAAGAATTTAATCCAGTTAGAGAGCAAAATTTCTGAAGCCAAAACTAAGAAAGAAATGCTCAAAGCCCGGATTACTGCGGCCAAAGCCCAAGAACAATTGGGAAATATGGTGAGTGGGATGAGTACCAGTAGTGCCATGTCCGCTTTTGAGCGCATGGAAGAAAAAGTGTTGCTTCAAGAATCTCGCGCTCAGTCTACCGCAGAATTAGTAGGTTCAGATTTAGAAAACCAATTTGCACGTTTGGAATCTGGTAGTGATGTTGATGATGAATTAGCTGCAATGAAAGCATCGCTCGCACCTGCACCAGAACCAAAACTACTAACCCCAGAACAACCCAGCACCGCAACTCCAGCACAACCAACCAGTACAACTAAACCTGCTCAACCAGTTGATGCTGAATTAGAGGCTCTACGCAAACAATTGGATAATCTGTAGTTTTTACGGATAATTTAATCCAGTTAATCCCACACATCTTCGTTGTGGGATTTTGCTTCATTTTTAAAGACCAAAAATTTATATAGTAAATCTTTTATAGTCTAAAATCCAAAATCTAAAATCTAAAATGGTATGACAACTGACTCTCAGATTGGGATAGAGTATTTTGTAAACGAACTTCATTAATTTATGCTACCTTTATGGAGACTATGATGAACAAGGGTGTAATCACTATCACTGATGCTGAGTTTGAAACAGAAGTATTAAAAGCCGAGCAGCCTGTATTGGTCTATTTTTGGGCTTCCTGGTGTGGTCCTTGTCAATTGATGTCACCACTGATTAACTTGGCTGCAACAACTTATGGCGATCGCTTAAAAATTGTTAAGATAGAAGCTGATCCCAATCCAGTCGCTGTCAAGGAATATCGGGTAGAAGGTCTTCCCGCTCTTAGGTTACTAAGAGGAGAAACAGTATTAGAATCTACTGAAGGAGTAATTAGTAAAAATAAATTACTCAGTTTTTTAGATCAGCATTTAAATAATAATTAGTTACCCGTCAGTGATCAAAACTCCATAGTTTCTGATCACTCACTCATGACTAATGACCAATGACTAATAATTAAAATGCAATTTGCCACCCGGTTACAACCTTTAAAATCTAATGTATTTGCGGATATGGACACAGCCAAGACCATTGCTTTGGCTGCTGGAAGAGAATTAATTGATTTGTCCTTGGGTTCTTCAGATTTACCAGCCGAGAATCACGTCATAGAAGCGATCGCTCAATCTCTCCATGATCCTAGCACTCATGGTTATTTATTATTTCGTGGTACTCAAGATTTCCGTCAAGCCGCAGCCCAATGGTATGAACAAAAATTCGGTATCCCAATTGACCCAGAAACAGAAGTTTTACCCCTGATTGGTTCTCAAGAAGGGACAGCCCATTTGCCTTTAGCCGTGCTTAATCCCGGCGATTTTGCTTTATTATTAGATCCTGGTTATCCTTCCCATGCCGGGGGAGTATACTTGGCTAGTGGTCAAATTTACCCCATGCCATTAAAACCAGAAAATAACTTTTTACCAGTTTTAAGTGATATTCCCGCCAACATTTTAGCCCAGTCGCGGTTAATGGTATTAAGCTATCCCCATAATCCTACCAGTGCGATCGCTCCCTTATCCTTCTTTCAAGAAGCCGTAGCCTTTTGTCAACAACATAATATAGTCCTCGTTCACGACTTCCCCTACGTAGATTTAGTCTTCGCAGCAGAAACCCAAACTTCAAAATCTCTTGTTCCCTCAATATTGCAAGCAGACCCCGAAAAAAGCGTCTCCATTGAATTTTTTACCCTGTCTAAGTCTTATAATATGGGCGGCTTCCGCATTGGTTATGCAATTGGGAATCCGCAATTAATTCAAGCCTTAAAGCAAATCAAAGCCACCGTTGATTTTAACCAATATTTGGGAATTTTGAACGGAGCGATCGCTGCCCTCACCGGACCCCAAGATGGTGTAAAATCTGCCGTTGATACTTTTCGTCAACGCCGCGACACCTTCATCAAAGCCTTACACCGTATTGGTTGGAACGTTCCCACCCCCCAAGCCACAATGTACATTTGGGCAAAATTACCTACACAATGGAGTCATAATTCAAGAGAATTTTGCACAGAATTAGTCAAAAAAACAGGTGTAGCAGCTTCTCCAGGTATCGGCTTTGGTAAATTCGGTGAAGGATACGTTCGCTTTGCATTAGTACAAAAACCAGAAATCTTAGAAACTGCTGTAGAGAGAATTTCCCAGTTCCTCTATTAACTCAAGTTGCTAGTCATCTAATTGAGCCTGGTAATTGGTAATTGGTAAATTTCTCATCCTGTTAATCCTTTAATCGATGGATATCCTGATATGGCTTGCGCCACGCTACGCTATCAGACAGTTTACCATTCTCATACTCAAATCCAACCATTTAGACTGAGTAATAGGCGCACTAGTAGAAATATAATCAACACCAGTTTCCGCCACAGCGCGAACAGTCTCCAAAGTTACATTTCCCGAAGCCTCAATCTTCACCCGACTATCTTCTTTACGAATCAATAATACAGCCTCACTCATCATAGACAAAGACATATTATCCAACATAATAATATCAACTTTGTGCTGTAACGCTTCCCGCACCTGAGCTAAATTTTCCGTTTCCACCTCAATAGTCAGAGGATAAGGAACATGAGAACGAATGCGGGTAACAGCCTCCCCAATTCCTCCAGCAGCAACAATATGATTATCCTTAATCATCACCGCATCATCCAAACCCATGCGGTGATTCATAGCACCACCCAAAGCAGTAGCGTACTTTTCCAAAATTCTCAACCCTGGAGTAGTTTTGCGCGTATCCACCAACTGAGCAGGTAAATCAGCTATTTTTTCTACATATATATTAGTCAAACTGGCAATTCCACTTAATCGCATCACCAAATTCAACGCCACCCGTTCCCCCATCAACAGCGTATCAAGAGAACCATTGATTTCTGCTATCACCTGTCCCGGTTCACATGGTGTACCCTCATCAGTCAAACTGATAAAATCAACCTCATTATTTAAAAGCTTAAACACCCTAGCCGCAACTGGTAAACCCGCAATTATCCCAGGTGCTTTAGCTATCCACTTAGCTTGTCCTCTCGCGGAATTTGGGGATAATAAAGATTGAGTAGTGCGATCTCCCCTACCAATATCTTCCAACAACCAACTTTGCAACAATTGATCCAGCACCAAAAACGGTGGTAGTACAGCCACTGAACTCTTCATATCATCTTCTAATATCTATATCCACTCAACACTATCAATAATTGTCTTCCCTTCTCTAATGAATCAAAAAACCCCAGACGTGGAACTCCACCAAGTCAGCCCAATCAAAAACACCACTAACAGGGCAGAAAATTCAGGATTTTAACACTCACAACCCTTGTCTCACAAGGATTTCAGACAGAACGAAAAAACAATCTTCAAAATAGTTTGAAAAAGTAGTTGACAAACCAAAGGAGATTCGATATCTTAAATAAGTGCCTGAAGCGAAGCGAAACAAAAGCAACGCCAAAAGTCGCACCGAACCTTGAAAATATTATAGTTTGAAAGCCAGAATACA